>JAEEUW010000010.1 GCA_016290665.1 Clostridiaceae bacterium
CATACGCCGACGCAGACGCCGCAGCCCATGCAGTCGAACGGGGAAACGGCGAGGGTGTATTGATATTTGCCCCTGCCCTTGCCGGCCTTCTTGTCCACCAAAATGGCGTTTTCGGGCGCACCCGCGGCCTCTTCCTCAGTCAGGCAGTAGGGACGGATCGTCGCGTGCGGGCAGACATAGGCGCACTGGTTGCACTGCGCGCAGGTGGCTGCGTTCCATTCGGGAACGAGCACCGCAACGCCGCGCTTTTCATAGGCGGAAGCGCCCTGCTCGAACGTACCGTCGGCGTGGTCGCTGAACGCGGAAACGGGCAGCGCGTCGCCGTTCATCAGGCCGACCGGCTTCATGATGGAATCGACCATCTTGACAAGCTTGGCAGCGCCTTCGCTCCTGGCCGGGGCGGCGTCGTCGGCTGCGTCGGCCCAGTCGGCGGGCACGTCGATCTTGACATAGGCCGTGGCGCCGGCGTCGATCGCTTTTTCGTTCATTTCAACGATCTCTTTGCCCTTCTTCATGAACTTCTGGGCTTTTTCCTTCATGTAGCCGATGGCTTCCTCTTCGGGAAGGACCTTCGACAGCGAGAAGAACGCGGACTGCAGCACGGTGTTGGTGCGCTTGCCCAGACCGATCTTCGCGGCGATGTCGATCGCGTTGACGGTATAGAGCTGGATGTTGTTTCTGGCGATGATGCGCTTGGCTTCGCCGTTGAGCTTTTCGGCGAGCTCTTCGGGGCTCCACTGGCAGTTGATCAGGAACACGCCGCCGGGCTTGACGTCGTTGACCATCTTGTAGCCCTTTTCCACATAGGACGGGTTGTGGCAGGCCACGAAGTCCGCTTTGTTGATGTAATAGGGGCTCTTGATCGGGGCGTCGCCGAAGCGCAGGTGCGAAATCGTCACGCCGCCGGTCTTCTTGGAGTCATACTGGAAGTACGCCTGCACGTATTTGTCGGTGTGGTCGCCGATGATCTTGATCGAGTCCTTGTTGGCGCCCACGGTGCCGTCGCCGCCCAGACCCCAGAATTTGCATTCGATGGTGCCGGGAGCCGCGGTGTTCGGCGATTCCTTTTCTTCCAGCGACAGATGGGTCACGTCGTCGTTGATGCCGATGGTGAAGTGCTTCTTCATGTCGGCCTTCTTCAGCTCGTCATAGACGGCGAACACGCTCGCGGGCGGGGTGTCCTTGCTGCCCAGACCGTAACGGCCGCCGATGATGGCGATGTCGGTGCGGCCGGTCTCTTCCAGCGCGGCAACAACGTCGAGATACAGCGGCTCGCCCAGGGAGCCGGGCTCCTTGGTGCGGTCGAGCACGGCGATCTTTTTGCAGGTCGCGGGAATCGCGGCGGCCAGATGCTTCGCAGAGAACGGACGGTAGAGGCGAACCTTGACAAGGCCGACCTTTTCGCCCTTGGCGGTCAGATAGTCGATGACTTCTTCGGCCACGTCGCAGATGGAGCCCATGGCAACGATGACGTGCTCGGCGTCAGGCGCGCCGTAGTAGTTGAACAGCTGATAGTCGGTGCCGAGCTTGGCGTTGACCTTGCCCATGTATTCTTCCACGATGGCGGGCATCGCGTCGTAATACTTGTTGCAGGCTTCTCTGTGCTGGAAGAAGATGTCGCCGTTTTCGTGCGAGCCGCGCATGACCGGGCGCTCCGGGTTCAGCGCGCGCTTGCGGAACGCTTCCACGGCGTCCATATCGCACATTTCCTTGAGGTCTTCATAGTCCCAGACCTGAATCTTCTGCAGCTCGTGGGAGGTGCGGAAGCCGTCGAAGAAGTTGATGAACGGCACGCGGCCCTTGATGGCGGCCAGGTGCGCCACGGCGCCGAGGTCCATGACCTCCTGCGGATTGGTCTCGGCCAGCATGGCAAAGCCCGTCTGGCGGCAGGCGTAAACGTCGGAGTGGTCGCCGAAGATGTTCAGCGCGTGAGACGCGACGCAGCGCGCGGACACGTGGAACACCGACGGAAGCAGCTCGCCGGCGATTTTATACATGTTGGGGATCATCAGCAAAAGACCCTGCGACGCGGTGTAGGTCGTGGTCAGCGCGCCCGCGGCCAGCGAGCCGTGCACCGTACCTGCCGCACCGGCTTCCGACTGCATTTCGGAAACCTTGACGGTCGTGCCGAAGATGTTCTTCATGCCCTGCGCCGACCACTGGTCCACATAGTCGGCCATCGGGCTGGACGGGGTAATCGGGTAAATGCCCGCCACTTCCGTGAACGCATAGGATACGTACGCGGCAGCGTTGTTGCCGTCCATGGTTTTCATTTTTCTTGCCATTTGGATATCCTCCTTTATGTGATTGCAAATGTGAAACAAATTGCACGCTGACAACAGGCCGGATTGACCGATTATCAACTTTATTATTGTATCATGAATCAAAAGGGATGTAAAGGGTTTATGAAAAGAAAATAATAGAAAACGAGGGGACAGGGAACAGGGAGCAGGGAACAGGGAGCAGGGAGCAGGTAAAGTGGGCGGAAGGGTTTGGCTGCCGGCGGACGGCGGCGGCTGTTCACGCGCTGGCGTTCGCTGAAGCTGCACCGTTGTGCCATTTTCCATTCTTCGCGGGCAGTCTTTCGCCTTTTGATACAGCCTTCCCCGCGTCCCTGTCCCCTGTCCCCTGTCCCCTGTTCCCTCTTGTTTTTTTCGTTTCAACTTGCTATAATGAAACCGACCATTCAAAACAGGAGGCGGCAAACCATGGACACCCTGAAAGCCTTACTCAAAAAAGCGGGCCCGTTTTTGACGGCCATCTTTCTCGCGCTGACCACGCTGAGCGTGGGCAACAACCTGTTCATCAAAAAAGCGCCCGACGTCCGGCTGACGGCGGCGCTGATTTCCGACACGCACGTGGGCGACGCGTTCTATCGCCAGCTCTCGCTGCCGCCGGGCCTGCGCGACATTTCGCGCCGGGTGAAGCCCGACGTGCTGGTTCTGGCCGGCGACTGCACCGACAACGGCAACGAGGCGAACTGGACGACGCTGCAAACCCTGTTTCAAAAGAACGCGGACGTTCCGAACACGATCCTTGCGGTGGGCAACCATGACTGCTGGACGAGCTATGACGGCGAAAAGGTCTATGACGAAGCAAAAGCGAACTTTCTGCAATACGGCGGCGCCATCATGGGCGAAACGCCGGACGACGTCTTTTTCCTGCGCGAGATCGGCGGCTACAGCTTTCTCGTGCTCGGCTCCGAGGCCGCTTCCACCGACTGCGTCATGACCGACCGCCAGCTGAGCTGGCTGGAAGCAACGCTTGCCGCGGCCGCAGAAAAAGCGGACGGCAAGCCCGTGTTCGTCATCAACCACCAGCCGATGAACTTCACCCACGCGGTGGGCGCGGACGAAGGCGGCAACGGCTTTGATTCGCAGCAGACGAGCGACCGCCTGCAGGCGATCCTCGACCGGTGTCCGAACGTGATCTATATCTCCGGCCACCAGCACTATCCGCTGTCGCTTGACGCGGCGGACAACGACGTCGGCTTCGTCACGGTGGAGCGCGTGGGGCAGCATATCACGAGCGTCAACCTCCCCTGCTACGGCTACGGCACCTTTCTGGAGGGCGGCACCAGCGTCTTCGGCCATGGGCTCGTGATGTACGTTTTTGACGACCACGTGCAGTTCAAGGGCCGCAACTTCTTCCTTTCCAACTGGTCGCGCGACTTCGACGTGTCGGTGCCGGTGGAATCAGTCGACAGTTGACAGTCGACAGTCGTCAGTCAACAGTTATGGATGCAACCGAAAAAAGAAGCAGGCATCGACGCCTGCTTTTGTTATTATGGAGAAATCCGTCCGATCCTAAACGCAGCTTACTTTGCGGAAGATGCTTTGCCTTTTTTGTCCTTTCCCCCGCGTCACTGCAAACTGCACACTGCAAACTGAAAAACGCCCCGCAGGGCGTTTTTTTAATGATTGACTTCCTGATCCAGATAGTGCACAAAGTCGCCCACGGTGAGCAGCTGCGGCAGCATCCGGTCGGGGATCGAGATGTCGAAGGTTTCTTCCACGATACAGACCAGGTCGAACAGCTCAAACGAGTTCAGACCGAAATCGGAGGTCAGCACGTCGTCCGCCTTGGCCGTGGTGATGCGGCCGTCGGTGTAATCGCTTAAAATCTCCAGCAGTTTTTTTTGAATGTCCATGCTCTTACTCCTTCGATTTTTCTTTCTCTTCCCGGCGTCTGCGCCAGATTTCGTTATAGATTTCTTCCACGGCGAGCGAAATTTTTGTCACGGAAAAGTCGCTGCATTCGGGGAACACGTACCACGTGTCGTCCAGCGTGTTCAGATCCAGACAGTCGCGCTTCTTGCCGAAGCGGTAGTGATATTCCACGTGCGCGGCATATTGGCCGGCGGCGGGGATCTCCATTGAAAACGGCTTGCCGTCGTAATCGCGCACGCCCTGCAGATGGAAACCGCCCATGTCGTGCACCAATGTGCCGTGACCCATGTGGACAAAGCCCTTGGAATTCGGCAGATCGTTGACGTCGACCCGGCTTTCAAAGCGGTATTCGTTGTTCTGCACTTCTTTTTTGACCTGCTCGCGCTCCCAGAGATACCAGTCGCCGGGGAAGCGGAACTCGGTCTCGCCGCTGTTGGCCTGCAGCTCGCCGTATTCCGTCAGCGTCCAGCTCTTGCCGCAGTTTTCGCAGTAGATCTTGTCGCCCTTCGAGCGCATCTTGTATTCCGTCATGCAGTGCGGGCACTGGTAAAGGACCTTGTTGAGCCCCTCCGCGCGCTTCGGATAGCTGACGCGGATGTGACGCTCGCTCTGCCAGCGCCAGTCGTCGTTCTGCAGCAGGGTGCGGACCTTTTCGTTGATCTCGTCCACCGAGGCGCTTTCCAGCTGCTCGGGCGTGAAGGCCAGCCGCAGCTCGGCTTCCACAGGCCGCACCTGCAGCTTGCGCGCGATGGAATGGTCGCCCCAGAACGGGTCGTAGATGTGGTGGCCGCGGCAAACGAACGTGACCACGGGCACCTTCATGTGCTTGCAAAGCTGGCCGATCGCGTCGGGAATCACTTCCGTCACGCCGCACAGCGAATAGCGCGCTTCGGCATAGATGCCGAACACCAGCCCGTCCTTGATCGCCTTGCGGCAGGTCCGCAGCAGGCCGACGTCGGCGGTGTATTTGCGCTTGGGCACGCCGCCGAAGCGACGCAAAAAGAACTCGCGGCCGATATAGTCGTCCACCGCCGCGGGGAACACGCCCCGGTCGGGATAGATGGCCGACATCATCACGTAAAAATCATAAAAAGCGTTGTGGTTGCAAAGCAGGATATACGGCGGCTTGACGCCCTCCATGCCGATCTTTGTGATCTTGCCGTTATGGATCTTGCGGCGGATGGTGGAAAAGCCGTAGATCAGCGGCTGCACAAAGGCGTCCTGCGCCGTGGCGGGTTTGGTCATGTCGAACTTCTCCGTGGCGGGCGGGCCGCCGCGGGTATAACGTCCGTATCCCATCATACTGGTAACACCTTCCAAGTGATTTGAACTTCCGGTCTATGGCAGGAGAACGCAGAAAACAATCTGCTTCAAGTCATAGTATACCCAATGATAATACAGTTTTTCGCTTTTATTTTTCTATTTCAGAAAAATAAGAACATTTCCGGTGAACTCTTTGTGAATAAATCTTGTTCATTTTTTGTTGGGGGAAAAACGGCCAAAGAAGGCGCCGAAATCCGCCGCGTTTTTGTATGCATTGACAAGTCCCGCGGATTGATGTAAACTACAAGCATAAGGAAGGGAGATGCGTGTTATGATCAAGATTCTCGCGCTGTTCTGGACCGTGCTGACCCTGCTGGTCTTCGCGTTCGGCAAGCCGGGCCCGGCGCCCTATGACCCCGCCGATTACGCCGCCGGACAGCCGCAGTCTGTGACGGAGGGCAGCCTCCGCGTGGAGCTGCTGCGCGACAGTCTGGTGCGTCTGGAAACAAAAGGCCCGCGCGGGTTTGAAAACCGGCCCTCGTTCACCGTGGAAAAGCGGACCGGCTGGAACGACGTCGCCTTCACCGAGAAAAGCGAAAACGGCTATCGGCTGATCGAAACCGCGCATTACACGGTCCACGTGCCGCTGGGCGCGCAGTCGGCGGCGGGCTGCTTCATCACCGACCCGCAGGGGAAGCGCCTTTGGCAGTTTGAAAGCGACACCGACAGCAACGTCTTCCTGCCCTCCGCCTCCGACGCGCTGCAAAGCTGGTCGTTCACCGACACGCCGCGCGTGATCCCCTCGTCCGACGGCTACAGCGTGGCAAAAAACTTTTATGAAAACAACGGCTGGGATCTCAGGAACGACGCGCAGGACGTGTTCGTCTTTTTGCCCGGCGGCAGCTACAAGACCTTCCTGCAGGATTTCACCGACCTGTGCGGCAAGACCGAGCTGCTGCCGCTGAACCTGTTCGGCTACTGGGATTCGCGCTACTATGAATACAACCAGAAAACCGCCCGGCAGCAGATCCGCGACTACTATGACAAGGGCTATCCGCTGGACGTTCTGGTGATCGACACCGACTGGCGCATTTCCGCCGGCGGCACGGGCTACAACATCAACCGTCTGTTGTTCCCCGCGTTCGAGCAGTTTGCCCGCGAAACGCACAGGCAGGGCGTGTCGCTCGTGTTCAACGACCACCCGGAGCCGACCCGCGGCTGCGAGAATCTGCTGGATAAATACGAGATGTTCTACCGCACGACGAACCTGCAGAAGATCCTCAAAAAAGGGCTCGACTACTGGTGGTACGACCGCAACTGGTGGACCAGCCTGAAGCCCGTTCACGACGACCTTTCCATCTACACCACGGGCATGTACGCCTACCACTGGATCACAAAGGACTATTACGACCGCGCCGCGTGCAAGGGCGAAAGCGCCCGCCGGCCGATCATCATGGCCAACGTGGACGGCGTGGGCAACGGCACGCTGGAATACCCGAGCGAACTGGCCGCCCACCGCTACGCGCTGCAGTGGACGGGCGACATCGGCACCGACAACCGGTCGCTGGCGCAGGAGATCGAAAACATGGTCCTGCTGGGCAACGAACTCGCCCTGCCCTACACCAGCTCCGACCTCGGCGGCCACACGTCCGACGTGACGCCCGAAATGTATATCCGCTGGATCCAGTACGGCGCGCTCTCGCCGATCATGCGCGTGCACTGCACCAAGCCCTATTCGCGGATGCCGTGGCTGTTCGGCGAAACCGCCGAGCGCGTGACGCACACCTACACGGATCTCCGCTACCGGCTGCTGCCGCTCTATTACGCGCTGGCGCACGAAAACTATGAAACCGGTCTGCCGCTGCTGCGGCGGCTGGACACGGCCTATCCGCAGTATGCGGAAGCCGACCGCAACGACGAATATCTGCTCGGCGACAGTCTGCTGGTGGCCCCGCTGAGCGAAAGCGAGCCGCTTGCCGAGGATTACAGCTTCACCTGCGGCGGCAAGGAGGGCCTCAAAGGCGAATACTTTGCCAACGACACCTTCTCCGGCGAGCCGGAGGTGGTGCGCCAGGACAAAACCGTGTATTTCGACTGGGGCTACAGCGCGCCGCAGGGCCTTTCGGTCTCCGATTACTTCTCGGTGCGCTGGACGGGCGAGCTGGCCGTGGGTGCAAAGCCCGTGCGCCTGACCGCCTATGCCGACGACGGCATCCGCATCTGGCTGGACGGCGAAAAGATCGTTGACGGCTGGGATACCTTCAACACCCTGTTCACCACCGATTACATTCCCGCGAACAGCCGCCATTCGATCAAGATCGAATTCCGCGACGGCAACAACCACGCCCACGTGTTCGTGTCGCTGTTCACCACCGGCGACGTCTCGCGCGACGTCTTTTTGCCCGACGGCGCGTGGATGGACGTCTGGACGGGCGAAACCTTTGTCGGCCCGAAAACGGTCACCGTCCGCCACGGGCTTGCGACCTCTCCCCTCTTCGTGCGCATGGGCGGCGTGCTGGTTCTGGCGGACAACATGAAAAACACGAGCGAAAAAGACTGGCGCCGCCTGACGCTCGACGTTTATCCGGGCGCCGACCGCGGCGGCAAGACCACGCTCTATGAAGACGACGTGACCACCGTCGCCTACAAGGACGGCGCGTTCCGCACCACGGAGATCTCCCTTTCCGGCGGCAAGACCCAGACGCTGACGATCGCGCCCGCCGAAGGCCACTTCAAGGGCAGCCGGGCCTTTTCCGACCGCAGCTGGACGGTGCGCGTCCACGGCCGCGCCGGCTGGGGCAAGCTGCTTTCCGCAACGCGGAACGGCAAGCCGGCCGCATGGAAAACGGTTGCGCAAGACAAGGACGCCGACCCGCTGGCCGTCACCGGCGGCGCGCGCGACGGCACGGTGTATGAGCTGACCTTCACCGCGCCGGTCGGCGAGGCGCAGACGCTCGCGTTCACGTTTGAACAGGCGCCGCGGGACGGCACGAACAAGGACTATGACCGCAGCCGGGCGGAGTTGTCGCTCTCGGTGCGCAGGCTGGAAAAGCAAAGCGCCGCCTTCACGATCGATGACGGCTGCCGCGACTTTGCCGTGTTTGCCGCCGACCGCGATTTCACCGCGGTGCGCAAGCGGAACGGCGACGGATCCGTGGGCGAAGCGACCGTCGGCGGAGAAAAGAACCTCTTTGACGACAACTATTCCATCGGCTGGACCGGCGGCGACACGCAGAACCGCGGCAGCACGACTTGCGGCCTGGTTTCGAACCGCAGCTTCACGCTGACGCTGCACGCGAGCGGCAGGGAAACGTTCCGGCTTTACGTCGGCGGGTTCCGGAGCCTGAGCGCGCTGACCGTGCGCGACCGCAGCGGCAACGTGCAGACCGTTTCCTTCGGCAACACGGACGGCAACTACTACCGCGAAGTGACAATCGAAGCCGACGGCAGCAGCGAGCTGGAGGTCACCTGCCGTCTGCTGTGCGGCAGCAACATCACGCTGGCGGCCTGCACGGCGCAGTAAAAAGTCCCGCGCCGAAGATTGACAAGCCGTACGTTTCGTTGTATCATAAAAGGCGATCTTTCCAAAGAAAGGAACATGACTCATGAATAATGTCAAAATTCTGCTGCAGCGGTTCGTTTCGGCGGTGCTGGCGTTCTTTCTGGCGTTTCTGCCGTTCGCGAACGGCAAAAAGCCCAAGGATCCGGGCGACGCGGTCTGCAAGGTGGCCATCGTGTCCGACGTGCATATCGACCGCCGTCTGCCGGCCGGCCAGCTGGCGCTGCAAAACTGCTACAAGGACATGCTTTCGCTTTCGCCCGACGGCATCGCCGTGCTCGGCGACCTGACCAACTACGGCGACAAGGCGACGCTGGAACGGTTCTTTGAAATCACGCGGGATACGATCCCGGCGGACGTCGGCACGGTCGTCATTGCCGGCAACCACGACATCGGCCACGCGAAGGAGGCCGACGGCGAACGGATGAACCCCGAGGCGCTGGCGGACTTTGTGGACTGCTGCAACCGCTATCTGGATTACGGCCTTGAGCATCCCTATTACACGATTGAAGTGAACGGTTACCCGTTCATCTGCCTCAACGACGAGAGCGCCGACAACTGGGACCGCCCGGAATACAGCGACGACGCGCTGCGCTTTCTGGAGGACGAGCTGACAAAATATGACGGCAGCGGCAAGCCGGTGTTCGTGCTGCTGCACGTGCCGCTTGCGGGCGTTCACGGCGAAGAGAACTTCTATCCCGACGGCGGCACGGAGGAGCCCTGGAGCAGCCGGATTCAGACTGCGCTGGAAGCGCACAAAAACGTGTTCTGCCTGAGCGGCCATCTGCACAAGGGGCTTTCCAACAAGATCGACACGCCGACCTATACCTGCGTCAACGGCGTGCATTACCTGAATCTGCCGTCCTATCTGATGCCGAACTGGCCGGTGGATTACGCGGTCAACGGGCTGGGCTTCTTCATGGAGATCAGTGAAAGCGCGGTGCTCTTCCGCTGCCGGAACTATTACATGCACAACTGGGTGGACAATTTCGACTATCTGTGCAAGCTGGTATAACCGCATACAAACGCAACGGACGTCCTGAAAGGGGCGTCCGTTTTTTCGTCCTTAGCGCAAAGCGGCTGACTTTCCTGTTTTTTCCTCTTGACAAACGGCCGCGGAGGGCGTATGATGTTATCGAACAAATGTTCGATTTAGCCGTTGAGAAAAAGCGGCACCCGCTCCCGGAAGAGAGCGGGTGCACGGTTCAACCGTGTCAGCGCTTGAAAATCGCAAGGATGTTGTGGAAGAACCTGATCAGCCACGCGAACGGGCCGGTGTGGATCTCGCCGCAGTATTTGCAGCGCTGCGAAGCTTTGAGGTCGGCGCCGCAGTCGCGGCAATAGCCGCTGCCGTTGTCGGTGTGGGGTTTCTTTGCAACGCTCTGCGTCTCCTTGTGGCTGCCGTCGCGGGTGCAGGTGCGGGTCTGCTGCCCTTCGGCGGTGCAGGTGGGCTGCTTGGTGACAACCCAGCCGCCCCAGGCGTGGCCTTTGGCCGGCACCTGCTCGGTTCTGGTTGCGGGGCAGTTGACGCAGGTGAAGGTCTTCACGCCCGCCGCCGTGCAGGTCGGCTGCGTGGTCACAACGCCGGCGTTCCAGCTGTGCTCCGCCTTGGGAATGACCGTCTGGGCTTTCAGGACTTCGCCGCAAGCATCACACACGCTGCCGTCGGTCAGGCCGGTCTGCGTGCAGGTGGCCGCTTTGCCGGGCACGGTTTTCGGCATGTGGGGCAAACGCCCGATCTCCGCCGTTTCAAGCACGGCCCCGCAAACGGTACACTCGGTATGCTTGCTGCCGGCGCGCTTGCAGGTGGCCGGTGTGTCGGTGATCCAGCCGGAGGAAACGTGGCGCAGCGCGGTGCCTTCTGCTTCAAAGGTATGGCTGTCGTTCCCTTCCACAGCGCCGCAGTCTTTGCAGGAATAATAGTAGACCGCATTCTTTGCGCAGGCAGCAGCAGATTTCAGCGCCGCCTCTTTCACCGCTGCGGCCGTATAGACGTGAACGCCGGTCGGGTCGATCGTTGTGTTCTGGCCGCGCACCGCGCCGCAGACGGAGCACGCTTCGTGCCCCGCGCCCGCCGCGCTGCAGGTGGGCGCCGTGTCGGTGATCCACACCCAGCTGTGCGCGCCGGTCGGCGCCAGCGCCGCGTAGGTCGTGTAATCGCAGCGCGTGCAGGTCTCATACGCCGCCCAGCCGCTTTCGCCGCAGGTGGGCGCCCGGCCTTCGTGCTGCACCTTGTCGTGCCCGAGGGCCGGAATTACAACGCTTTCATTCAGCACCTCGCCGCACAGGGCGCAGACCGCTTTGCCGCTGCCGGGCGCGGTGCAGGTGGCCGGAACAACGGGCACAACGGTCGCTTCGTGCGTGCTGCAGACCGCGGAGCCGCCCGAAACCTCGTTTTCAATTTCCGTCACATAAACGGCGGGGACCACGCCGTGCATATCGTTGGACCAGGCCGACGTGAAGCCCACAGCGCCGCCGGGGAAGACCCCGCAGGGGCGTCTGCCGAAAAAGTTGTCGGCGGCATTGCGCAGCACCCAATAGTTGTCCGAAGCACTGCGGTTTTCCAAAGCATAGGGAGTGAATTGCAGCTTTCTTGTTTCGGCGTCAAAGCCGTAGCCGGCGTTCAGCGCCTGCGCCGACGAAAGCAAGAACACCGGATCGTCGGTGGTCTCCCAGTCATATCGCTCATACCCGGCTGTGCCGCGCAGGGTCATCATGCCCCGGTTGTCCTGCTCGGTCGTCCTGATCTTTGCCCGCTGCGCGTCGTTGAAGGCGGTATTCCAAAAATCGTTGATCAAAAAGTCGCGGATGTGGCTGACCGTGTAATCGGTGGCGTAATGGGTCCGCGCCT
The DNA here is from genome assembly GCA_016290665.1 of Clostridiaceae bacterium. Lineage (GTDB taxonomy): Bacteria > Bacillota > Clostridia > Oscillospirales > Acutalibacteraceae > UBA6857. The sequence continues at coordinate 11,843 of JAEEUW010000010.1, forward strand.
CGTCCGCCCAGCCGTCATTGTCCCAATAATCATCATAATAGTTGCCGCGCTGATAAACAAGAGATTCCATGATCTCGTTGCACATCAGCAGCCCGTTTTCGGGGTCCAGAATGCGCCAGGTCAAAGGCTCAAACTTATAATACCAGACATATTTCACAAGCGCTCCGTCGGTGAAGCTGTAATCATAGCCGGCATAGACCTTCGGCTTCGGCGCATTCACGGAGGTGCTTGTGTCCTCCCGGATCATAACGGTGTATTCAATCTTTGCTCTGTATTTTTGACCGTTTTGGATCAGATCCGCATAATCCGTGTAATAATCCGCATCAAAGTTCCAGCGGTATTCACTGATTGTCAGGTTGCGCTGCGGCGCAAGGGGCAGCCGTTCGTTCAGCGCGGCGATCACGGCTTCGTCCGTCTCTTTGCTTTGCGGATAGCTTCCGAAATGGACAAGATCGCCGACATGCAGCAGCGCATCGCCGCCGGCGTCGTTTCTGAGCGTTTCCAGCCGCATGGCCGGGCAAACGCCGTAGTAAGCGTTGGTGTCTTTGAGATTGGCGGGGGCGGAGCTCATGGCGCCGCTTTGGTTGACTGCGCAGTCGTAGTTCATATTAAAATATTTGCTCACGGTGCGGGTCCACCACGCGGCGGTCTCTGCGCCGGAACCGCCAAGGCCCTGCGCCTTTGCGTAATCCGTGCCGGCCAGCGCTCTTGCGGCGTCGGCGCTTCTGCCGTTCGTGTTGAAGCCGGCGTCTGCGCTGCAAAGATCATCCCAGGCGGGCAAAAAGATTTTGTCTGCGGTTGCGGGCGCGTCATACCGGTGCGCACCGTTTCCGCCGGCCCCGCTGCCGACATACCAGTAATCGTTCGTAAGCGGTTCCGCCAGAATGTTTTCCTGCTGCGCCGCGCTGAAGGCAGTTGTCAAAAAATGCTCGTTGAGCCACACGCTGATGGTTTCCCACCAGCCGCCGGAATGGTTGCTGTCGGTAATGCTGCCGTATTCGCCCGTATAGAACGAAGACGCAAGCGCGTTCCGGTAAACGGCAAACGGCTGACTGTCGATCAGGGCGGTGCACACAACAAGGCCGCTGTCGGGGTCGATCACGCACCAGCGCAGGGGCTCAAAACGAAACCAGTAGGTGTTCCCCGCCGGATAGCCGTTTTGCGCCTGATACCCGCTTTCCTGCCCGTCCGGCGTGGTGTTGGGCCGGCTTTCGTCAATGGTGACGCCTCTGTATTTGACGTTTTGAAACACAACGTCAATATAGCTCATGCCGTCAAAGGGCAGGCAAACCCCGACGTCCGCGCCGGTGCCGATCTCGTTGCCGTAATAGCGAAATGTCTTTTGCTCGCCGGGAAGCTGCGGCAGCGCCGCAAGCAGCGCTTCGTCCGTCACGAGCGACTGCGGATAGGTGCCGTATTCCAGAATGTCGCCCGCGGCAAAAGCGCTCTCTTCTGCCGCGGCAAACGGCACGAACGGCACCGCGCCGAGCAGCAGCAAAAGGGCGAGCAGAACGGATATTGTTTTCTTCATGTTCGCACATCTCCTTTGCAAAAACCGGAAATCTTTTTTCCTTTTTCATTATAACACAGTTTTTGCCGTTTGGAACCTTTTTGGAGTGAACAGCGTGTTTTTGGGTGTGAAAAGTTGCCATATTTCCGAATTGGAATCAAAAGGCGGGGGAGCCAAGCCGCACGTTGGCGTAGCGTCGCGCTCCGCGCGACTTGCTGCAGCGAATCGGGACCCGGCCGCGCGGAGCGCGGCGCTACTGTTCCCTGTCCCCTGTTCCCTGTCCCCTGTTCCCTGTTCCCTGTCCCCTGTTCCCTGTCCCCTGTTCCCTGTCCCCTGCGCACTCTAATTCTCCATTCTCCATTCTCAAAGAAGGTGCCCCATGTCCTGCTATATCTGCATCGATCTCAAAAGCTTCTTCGCCTCCGTCGAATGCGTCGACCGGGGGCTGGACCCGTTCCGGGCGAACCTGGTCGTGGCCGACGAGGCGCGCGGCCGGGGCGCCATCTGCCTGGCTGTGTCGCCCGCCATGAAGGCGCTGGGCGTCAAGAACCGCTGCCGGCTGTTCGAGATTCCCGCCGGAATCGACTATATCATCGCCCTGCCGCATATGCGCCGCTATATGGAGGTCTCCGCCGGCATCGTGGCGCTCTATCAGCAGTACGTGTCGCCCGACGATCTCCACGTCTATTCCATTGACGAATGCTTCATCGACGCCGCGCCCTATCTGCGGCTCTATCGCCAGACGCCCCGGGCGTTCGCCCAGATGCTGATGGACGCCGTTTTTCAAAAGACCGGCATCTGCGCCACGGCGGGAATCGGCACCAACCTGTTTTTGTGCAAGCTCGCGCTCGACATCACCGCCAAGCACGCGGATGACCATATCGGCGTGCTGGACGAGGCGGGCTTTCGCCGTCAGCTTTGGCGCCACCGGCCCATCACGGATATCTGGGGCATCGGCCGCGGCACGGCGCGGCGGCTCGCTTTGCTCGGCGTCTATGACCTGCACGGCGTGACCGAGCTGCCGGAGCAAGTGCTCTACCGGGAATTCGGCGTCAACGCGCAGGTGCTGATCGACCACGCCCACGGCCGGGAGTCGGGCACCATTGCGCAGATCCACGCCTACAAGCCGAAATCGCACTCGCTGTCGAACAGTCAGATTCTCTTTTCCGATTACACGCGCGCCGACGCTTATGTGGTGCTGCGCGAAATGGTGGACGCGCTGGTGCTCAAGCTGGTGGAGCAGGGCCTGCTGGCGGGCTCTGTCGCGCTTTCGGTGGGCTACAGCGGCGACCGTCTGCCCGCCGCGGGCGGCAGCCATCGGCTGGAAAAGCCCACCGACTCGTTCCGGACGATCATGGCGGCGTTTGACGGCATCTATACGCGCACGGTGCGGGATCTGCCGATCCGGCGGGTCGGCATTGCGCTGCAGGAGCTCACGTCGGGCGCGAACCTGCAACTGACGCTGTTCGACGATCTGCCGGAGCGGCAAAGGGAACGCGACCTGCAGACGGCGCGGATCGGCATCAAAAACAGGTTCGGCAAAAACGCCCTGCTCAAAGGTCTGAGCTACACCGAGGCGGGCACGGCGCGGGTGCGCAACAAACTGATCGGAGGCCATAACGGTGGATGAAAAAGACCGCGGCCGGCTCTTTTTGCCCTATGCGGCGCTGGTCGGCTTTGAAGAACTGGTCAAAAAACAGACGCAGGTCTATGACCGGCGGCGCGCGCGCAGCGACGAGGAAAACGAGCTGCTTTCGCGGCAGGTGAACGCGCTGCGGCGCGGCATGCGCATCCGCGTCACCTTTTATGAAGACGGGTTCTACCGCACCTGCAGCGGCACGGTGCGGCGCGTGGAGCCCGTGGCCCGCACGCTGACGCTGGACAAACGAACGCTGTCGTTCGACGATCTCTATGCCGTGCAGCCGGTTGACTTGCCGGAGGAATGGGATTATAATGGAAGCACAGCGACCGCCGGGGAGGAATACTTATGAAACAACTGCTGATTCCGCTGCGCAAAGTGATTGCAATCTTTCTGACTTTTTATTTCTTTTTGGCCACACTCTCCGTCCGGAGCGACAACATTGCGCCGCTGGACGAGGAGTGCCTGCGGCTGCACCTGACGGTGATCTCGGACATCCACACCGAGGGGAACAACATTCCGCGCTTCAAAATCAACGCGCGGTCGCTCAAGAACCTCGGCAGCGTCAAGGACGTCACCGACGCGCTGGTGCTGCTGGGCGACAACACGATGAACGGCCAGGCCGGAGAAAGCCTGCTGTGCTACGGTATGCTGGAAACGGTCAACCCCATAAAGCCCTATTACACGGCGATGGGCAACCACGACGTGGGCAACGGCGACGAAAGCAACGGCTCGTTCGAAAAGCTGCGCGAGCGGCAGCTCGGTTATCTGCAAGCCTTTGTGGACAAAGATCTGGAGGAACTGTATTACAGCAAAACCGTGAACGGCTACAGCCTGATTATTCCGGCGCCGGACAGCGAAGAAAGCGCCGCGCGCACCTTGTCTGACAAGCAGCTCGACTGGCTGGAAGCGCAGTTGGACGCGGCGGCCGAAACCGGCAAGCCGATCTTCGTGTTCAACCACTATCCCGCTTCCCGTATCGGGCAGGGACACGACCGCTATGCGGCGCTGGTGACGAAATATCCCAACACCTTCGTCATTGTGGGCCATATGCATTACTACATCCGCTTCGGCCGTCTGTACGGCGCGCACGTCACGCCGGAGATCTGGGTGCCCTGTCTGTCGATGATGGACGAGAACGGCGAAGCGAACGACAAAACCGGCCTCGGCTATCTGCTGGAGGTCTATGACGACGAGGTCGTGTTCCGCGGCATGAATTTCTATGAAGGCAGACTGACCGACGTGGAGCAGCGGTACGCGCTGCAAACGCCGCAGGCAGAGGAACCGGAGATTCCGCCCGCGATCGGCTTCTGATTGCCGATAAACAAAAAAAGAAAAACTGCGCAGGAGTTCAAACCCCCGCGCAGTTTTTTGTTGTCAAAGCTCCAGCGCCGCCCGCAGCGCCGCTTCCGTCGCCTTGAGCGAGCCCTGCATCACGCCGCCCCGGCCGCCGCCGCGTGCGCCGCAGCGTTCGCGCAAGCGCTGCATCACGGGCTGCAGATCGAAGTCCGTCTTGGTCAGCAGAATGAACCGCCTGTCGTCCCCCGCCGTGCAGCAAAACGCGAAGCGTTCCGCTTTTGCGGCAAGGCGGTCGGCAAAGAACAGCAGCGTATCCGGGTCGGTGTCGACCGCGGCAAACTGCACCGGCCGCACCGGCGCGGCGTCGGCCTCGGCCTGCAGCATTCGCCGCCGCAGACCGGTCGCCTCATACTGCAGCGCAAGGTGCTCGTCCCTGAGCTTCTGCACGTACGCCGCCGTTTCGGTCTGCTTTGCTGAAAGCAGCGTGCTGACCAGACGGTTCTGCTCCAGCTTTTGCCGCGTGTCGGCAAGCAGCCGCCGGCCGCACAGGATCCACAGGCGGGTGCCGCCCTTGTTCTTTTCGCTTCTGATCACGCGCAGCGCGCCGATCTCGCCGGTCCGCGCCGCGTGCGGGGCGCAGCAGGCGCAAAGATCGACCCCTTCGATCTCCACCAGCCGCAGCGGCCCTTCCACGTCCTTCTTGCTGCGGTAGCACAGGCGGTCTTTTTCTTCTTCCGTGGGGAAAAACGGGCGGATCGGCAGGTTCTTCCAGATCGCTTCATTGACAAGGTCTTCCACTTTACAGATGTCATTTTCCGTCAGAATCCCGTCAAAATCGACCGTAACCTCCTGATCCGACAGATGAAACCCGACGTTGCGATAGCCAAACAGCCGATGGACGACGCCCGACAAAATATGCTCGCCGGAATGCTGCTGCACGTCGGAAAACCGCTTGTCCCGGTCGATTTCGGCGTGCAAATGCGTCCCAGGGGCCAGCTTTTGCACAGTTTCCTCGCAGTTTTTCACAAGGTGAAGCGTGCCCTGGGGACGGATTTCCACATTTTCCACAATGCAGTCTCCCAGGGTTCCGCGGTCGCCGGTCTGCCCGCCGCCCTGCGGAAAGAAGGCGGTACGGTCCAGAACGACCCCCAGCAGGCCGTCCTCCAATGTGTAAAGGCTTTTTACTTCACAGTCAAACGACAGCGTTGCGTAACGCAGCGGATCCAGATGTGTCGTCATATTCGTTACTCCTTAAAAAAAGGCTGCCGTCGGGGCGGCTCTTCCTTGCGGAGTGCGCCCCCGGGCAGCCCTTTGTTGTTGCAAGAATCAAAGACCGAACGAGCTCTTGGCGCTTTCAAACAGCATCTGAAGCGAGATCTTGCGGAAGATCTTGGCAAAGAAATTGAAGATGTCGTTGAACAGGCGGGTGAACCGGGTCAGCACGTTGGCCGAAACGTTCTCCGGTGTGGGCGCGTGCTTGACCAGACAGTTGGAAATGATCGTCTTCACGCCGGCGTTATACATGTGCTCCGCCTTCTGCACGGAATCGACGTCGAACGGATACAGCTCCAGATTGTTGTTCAGCACACGGGCCATCAGCGTCGCTCCGGGCAGCACCGTGGACGTGGCAAGACCGACGTAGCCGTTCTGCTGCGCAATGTCGATGCTCAGGTGGGTGATCACCGGGGTCGCGTTATACACCGCGCGGCCGCCGTTCTGCTGAATCTTGTTCAGGATGTCGCGGTTGGCGGAGATGACCGTTGCGGTCTTCATCACGCCGAGCGTCTTCATCACGAGGATCAGGGAATCGATCTGATCGGCCGAGCCGTTGCGCACGGTGAGCACGACCTTCATGCCGTAGAGCTGGCAGACCGCCACGGCCTCCTCCAGCGTGGGCACCTTTTCGTTCGGATACTTGTCCACGTTGCCGCCGCGGGTGATGTGGTATTCCGAAATCTTGTCATAGGGCAGCGCGCTGATCAGGCCGACGCCGTCGGTGGAAGCGCTCAGGTTCAGATCGGAGAAGCAGACCCAGCGCTGGTCCAGCGTGGGCTGCACGTCGATCTCGCAGCCGTCGCAGCCGCAGCGGCCGGCCAGCTTCATGGCGGCAAGCGTGTTTTCGGGCGCGCAGGCCGAAAGGCCGCGGTGGGCGATGACCGTGACTTCGTTCACTTTCATGAAGTCGGAATCCTGCAGCAGCAGGGCGCCCTTGGGCAGATCGTCCGCCGCCAGGGCGGGCGTGACCGCCGCAAAGAGAAGCAGCGCGGCAAGGAGCACGGTCAGCATCGTTTTCATGTTATGTTTCATCTTGCATCTTCCTTTCGGGGTCAGGACAGCGGGTGGATGAACAGTCCGCTGAGCAGCTTGGGTTCAAACCAGGTGGATTTCGGAGGCATGACGCGGCCGGCGTCGGCGATCGCCATCAGTTCCTCCAGCGAAGTGGGATACATCGAAAACGCAAGGCGCATGTCGCTTTGGCACCGGCGCTCCAGTTCGCCGAGGCCGCGGATGCCGCCCACGAAATCGATCCGCTTGTCGGTGCGCGGGTCCTCAATGCCGAACAGCGGCGCAATGCAGTTGCTTTGCAGAATCGAAACGTCCAGCGACGCCACGGGGTCGGCTTCGTCAAAGGTGCCGGCCTTCGCCGTCAGCTTATACCACTTGCCGTCGAGCAGAAGGCCGAAGGTGTGGCGCGCTTCGGGGCGGTAGGGCGCAAACGGCGCGGGCTCCACGGTGAACGCGCCGCCGAGCTTTTGCAGCAGCGTTTCCGGCGTCATGTCGCCGAGGTCGCGGATCACGCGGTTATAGTCCATGATTGCCAGCTCGTCCTTGGGAAAGGCGACGGCGAGGAAATAGTTGAACGCCTCGCTGCCGTCATAATCCGGGAACTGCGCGCGGCGCTTTTTGCCCACGCGCACCGCCGAAGCGCAGCGGTGGTGGCCGTCCGCGATATAGAGGCATCCGGCGTCGGCAAACGCCTGCTGCAGTTCCGCGCAGACCGCCGCGTCGTCAATCACCCACACGGTGTTGCCGATTCCGTCGGCCGAAACGAAGTCATAGACCGGATCGTGGCTGTTCTGCCAGGCGGCGACGAGCCGCTGCACCGTGTCGCTGCCGCGGTAGGCCAGAAAGATGGGGCCGGTGTTGGCGTCGCAGAAGTCCACGTGGTTCACGCGGTCCTCTTCCTTGTCGGCGCGGGTGAACTCGTGCTTTTTGATCACGTCGTTCAGATAATCGTCGATGGAAGCGCAGCCGACAAGACCCGTCTGGGCGCGGCCGTTCATGATCTGGCGATAGATATAGAAGCAGGGCGTGTCGTCCTGGGCCAAAATCCCGTCGCGCTGCAATTTGCGCAGATTGTCGCGCGCGGTCTCATAGACGCGCCTGTCATAGGGGTCCACGTCGCGCGGCAGATCGATCTCCGCCTTGTCCACGTGCAAAAACGACAACGGCTTGTCGGCGGCCAGAGCGCGCGCCTCCTCGCTGTTCATCACGTCATACGGCAGCGCAGCCACGTCAAAGGCATATGCGGGGCCGGGTCTTACGGCGCGAAACGGCAGAAAAACAGCCATCTCCATCCCTCCGTTCAAATTGATGGTTCCATTGTAATCGGTCGTCCCGCTTTTGTCAACCGCGCGGGGAATGTATAAAACCTAATTTTTTGTGAACAATGAGAAAAGAACGCAGGAAGGGAGAGAAAGCGATGGCGATCTCAAAAGAGGACTACGCGGCGCTGGCGCGGCGGTATGCGCCGCCGTCGCCGCTTTGGAAGGACTGCGCCGCGGCGTTTCTTTGCGGCGGAACCATCTGCGCGCTTTCGCAGCTGGCGCTGGCGCTGCTGCAGCAGGCGGGCGCCGACGAGGAAACCGGCCGCCTGCTCGTCATGATCGGCCTCATCGCCGGCACCGCGGTCTGCACCGCGCTGGGCGTCTTTGACAAGCTGGCCAAGCACGCGGGCGCGGGCACGGCCGTGCCGATCACGGGGTTTGCCAACGCAGTGGTCTCCCCCGCGCTGGAATCGAAAAGCGAGGGCTTCGTGCTGGGCACGGCGGCGCAGATGTTTTCGATCGCGGGGCCGGTGATCGTCTTCGGCTGCGGCAGCGCCGCCGTCTGGGGCCTCGTCTATTTTCTCTGGAAGAAGGCGGGTGGCTGAGATGGCGCAGAGAATCGGCGCGCATACCGTCCGGCTGGAGCGCCCGCCCTCCGTGGCGGCGCACGCGGGCCTTGCGGGCAAAAAGGAGCGCGAGGGTCCGCTGGGCGCCTGCTTTGACAAAACCTTTGAAGACGCGCGCTTCGGCAAAAAGACCTGGGAGCAGGCGGAGCAAACGCTGCTGCAGAACGCGCTGACGCTGGCGGCCGGAAAGCTGCCGCGGACCTGCCCGCAGCCCGAGGCGATCTTTGCGGGCGATCTGCAGAACCAGTGCACGGCCTCGTCCTTTGCCTTCAAAGAAAGCGGCCTGCCCTTCTGCGGCCTTTATGGCGCGTGCTCCACCATGGCGCTCACGCTGGCCATGGCCGCGCTTTCGGTGGAAGCCGGCGCGTTCCGCGCCGCCGCCGCAGTCACGGGGTCGCATTTCTGCACGGCGGAGCGGCAGTTCCGCAAGCCGCTGGAATACGGCGGCCAGCGCGCCCCCACGGCGCAGTGGACGGTCACGGGCGCGGGGGCGGCCATCCTTGCCGCAAACGGCGGCCCCGGCAACCCGCGGATCACCCACCTGCATTTCGGCACGATCACCGACCTCGGCGTGACCGACGGGGCCAACATGGGCGCCGCCATGGCGCCCGCCGCGGCGCGCACGATTGCCGACCTGCTGCGCGACACCGACACGACGCCGCGGGACTACGACCTGATCCTCACGGGCGACCTCGGCTTTGTGGGCGGCGCGCTGCTGAGAGAGCTGCTGCGCCGCGAAGGATTTGACCTGACGGAAACCCACAACGACTGCGGCATGATGATCTATGACCGGGAAAAGCAGGACGTCCACGCGGGCGGCTCCGGCTGCGGGTGCAGCGCGAGCGTGCTCTGCTCGCATATTTTTGACGAAATGCGGCGCGGCAGATACCGAAGGATTCTGTTTGCCGCCACGGGCGCCCTGCTTTCCGCCACGTCGGCGCTGCAGGGTGCGAGCATTCCCGGCATCGCGCATGCCGTGGTGATTGAAAGCGGAGAAAGGATGACGGACCGATGAATCTAGACAAACTCCTGCGCTGTGTTTCGGCGCTGCTGTGCCTGACCCGATGGCTGCGGCAGACCAAAAAGGCGCTGACCGTGCTGACGCTGCTGGTGCTCTGCGGCGGCGCGCTGGGGCTGCTTATGCAAAAAAAGAACGCCCCGAAAAAGCTCAAAAAAGCTTTGGGGCGGGTGATCGGATGACGCTGCTGCTCGCAATGGTCAAGGCGTTTCTGGTCGGCGGGGCCATTTGCCTGATCGGCCAGATCCTGATCGACCGCACGGCCCTCACCCCGGGCAAGGTGCTGGTGCTGTTTGTGGTCTGCGGCGTCGTGCTCGGCGCGCTCGGGCTCTATGAACCGCTGGTGCGCTTTGCCGGCGAGGGCGCCACGGTGCCGATTACGGGCTTCGGCTGGGCGCTGGCCAAGGGCACCAGAGAGGCCGTTGACGAACAGGGCTGGCGCGGCATTCTGCAGGGGCCGCTGGCTTCGGCCTCCGTCGGCGTGATGGCCGCGGTGCTCTCGGCGCTTTTGGTGAGCGCAGTCGCAAGGCCGAAGGAAAAATAGGGCGCAAAAAGAAGGGGCCGGATCCGTGGATCCGCCCCCGAAGCTTATCGCATAAACGTCAGATGCTCCGCCAGATACTTACGCAGCTGCACGTGCAGCGGCTCGCTCGCCGGCACGTCGTCGTCTTCAAACACGTCGCCGAACATCTCCAGATGCGCCATGCGGATCACCGAGCTGGAAAGCATCGGAATCAGCGTGCCGAACACCTTGGTGCTGTTGTTCATCAGCCGCGCGTCCACGCCGAAGACCATGTTGCCCTTCTTCTTCCAGATGCCGTTCAGGATGTTGCCGACCATGCGGTCGCACGAGGTGGAAACCATCTGCAGCGCCTTTTCGCTGAAGTCGGATTCGTCGCCCTTCTTCTGGTTCGAGAAGATGTCGGTCTTGGTGAAGCCCGGACAGACGAGGCCCACGTAGCACAGGCCGCGGCACTCTTCGCGCACGGATTCCGTCAGGCTCTTGAGCGCCGCCTTGCTCGCGGAATAGATGCTGGTGCCCGCCAGCGAGCACAGCGCCGCGGACGAGGCGATGTTGACAAGGCCCGGCGTCTGCGATTTCAGAAGCATCGGCAGCAGCGCGTTCATGGAATAGACGCAGGAATAAAAGTTGATCTGCATCGCGCGGTCGATGTCCTCGAGCGAATAGTTGAGGAATTTGTCGAACTTCGGCAGGATGCCGGCGTTGTTGATCAGGATGTCGGGCTGCACGTTCTGCTCTTTCAGCGCTTCGGCAAAGGTGCGCCAGTTTTCCTTTTCGGAAACGTCGAACAGGAAATAGGAAAAATAGCGTCTGCGGTCGCCGAGCTCTTCCACCAGCGCGCGCATTTTGGCTTCGTTGCGCGCAACGCCGATTACGCGGCAGCCGTGGTCGGCAATCAGCTTTTTCACAAGGCCCTTGCCGATGCCGCTGGACGCGCCCGTGACGATCACCGTTTTATAATCGAACCAGCATTCTGTCATGAGAAAAACCCCTTCCGTGTTTGCTTCAAAAGAAAAAGCATCTGTTAAAAAGTTTAACAAATGCTTATCGCGGGGATTCGGCAAAAATATGAACGGTTTGTTAATTGTTGAGGCGCGGGGCGCCGTCTGTCAACGAACGCAAAAGCAACGCCTCCTTTTGGAAGCGTTGCTTTTCAGCTGCCGTTTATTCCATATCTGCGGTAACAACTTCACCGCTGTATTCATTACAAATCCATTCCCAACGAGTAACTCGTTTGGTCATAGCCAGAGTATTAATGGGATCAGAAATAAAACAAATAGTTATTTGAGAATCGGTCTGGCACGCAATAGCCAGATAGTAACTCTTTTTATACTGCATTGCAGTGGTGTATTCATTATTGGAAAACGAGAATACATCACCAAGGCAGCTCACACTCTTGACTTCATAGTAGCGCTTTCTTCCATCTACGAGGCCAACTTCTATGTCATACCCCATGTTTTGGGTTGAAACATCTATTACAGAAGAAACGCCATCCATTTGCTCAAGAACAGCAGCAACATTCATTTCAACGCTTCGCCATTTGTTAATCACTCGGTTTTTACTAAATGTTTCCCTCTGCGTTTCGACATTGGAAGATGCCAACGAATGAACCACTCCATTCTCTATGGGTTGGTTCATCGCCAATTGTTCTGTTTTTAGTCCAATGATTTTAGTAAAAGCAGTATAATCGGCTGGAGTGGCGAGCGATTCAATAACTGCGCCCTCAAAAGCTGCGTTTACAACTTCATTACCTTCCAGATCTGCAGAAGAAACTACACCTGAATTGAAGCTAATTAGTTTGGCTTCAGCTATTTTCTGAGCCATTCTCTCAGACATACCAAATCTTGATTGGTTTATCGCTTTGACCAAAACACACTCTCTTGTTTTTGCTGAACATTCGATTATTTTCATTGCATCTAAGCATTGTTCCAGAGGGATTTCTTTATATCCAAGAGAACTCAATAAATCTGTAAGGCCTTGAATCTTTTTTTCATCCTTTTTTCCTGCGCCTTTAATCGCAAGAGCTACTGAAATCTTATCGAAGTCAGCATCCGTCATTCCAATCGGCTGCAAAAACACTTCTTTTTCACTGCCGTAGATGTCACAAACAACTGCTTTTAGGTTTTTGAATAATTGCTCCACAAGAACATCGTTTATATCTTTTCCTTTGATTTGAAATAAAGGATCAATCTGAGCTTTTTTTATAACATTTACTATGCCAAAATCATCTGTGCCATCAACAAGGATTGATTCAACTAAGTGCGAAAGAATGTTAGCGCATTGCTTTGTAGCGCTGTTCGTATCTTCATCCAAAACAACTTTAGTTCTGGAAGGGTCAGTAGAAAAATCGCCGTTGATTTTTATCGGCATACTAAGTGAATTAAGCGTTGGCATAAAAGAGTGAACAACAGCTTCTTTGTTGTTAGCAGCTATTATTCTGTTGCCATCATACTTAAAAGCAACTGCGCTTTTTCCAGTATCTTTTGTAAATGGGGTAACTAACCATGCGCTTGAATCAGAATCAGACTCTGCTTGAACTAACAAAAAAGTATTGTTAAGTTGTTCTCGATTAATGCTATAGCTCTTTTTGTTATCAATATGGAATTCAACAGTTACAATGGACTGCAAGAAGATCATCGAATCACTGTTAAAGCATTTAACTTCTTCAGAAAGAGAATGGTTCTTTACCTCGAAAATAAATACAGTTTTATATCCCTGGCTTTGAAGATCATTAATAATAGGATAATAGGATTCTCCGCTAAAACGATGTGGAATACGAATCATGGGTACTTCGTTTGCTTCTGGTATGACTTTCTTTGTGAGATTGCGTGAAAAAGTTGTCTTTATGTCTCCACTAACCAAATGAACAGTTTCCGCATAGTTTACAACAGACTTAAAGCCTATTCCTCTAAACCCGATCGTATTCCCTTTCCTTTGCTTTGTGGAAGAACCGCTTCGACAAAGAGCAAGAATATCATTATCTGAAAATTCTCTGCCATCATTTGCAACCATGTAAGTGCTTATACTCAATGCTTTAATTAAGAATCGCTTTGCACCAGCATCATCCGCATTTTGCAATAATTCAATTAAGGATCGGCCGGTGTAGCTTTCAGAGATGTATTTCTCCATGCTAGCTAAATCCTTGAAAAGTAGTGGAGAACTCAACGCTTCTTTCAAAAACAAGTTTTGAATTGTATCAATAATATAAGACATAATTAAGCATTCCTTACGGCATAAAGTCGTCCCTTTGTAGCATTATTTAGTGTATTATCATCATAACATAGAATCTTCAAGGTATCATATCCTCTAAAATCACAAGAGAATAACGCTTGGCTCTCGCAGTATAATAATTCACCATCCGAATCATAAAGATTGATCTTTATATCAACATTTGTTGAAATCTTTGAGCCTTTTATACTTGCTAATTCAACATAGACATCAAGATGAGCAGAAGTTGAAGAAGTGGGTCTACAACTCACATTTAGAACTTGTAAATTGTTTCCTTCAAAGGTGTTAGTCATTATTTGAATATTCTTTTTTAGTTCTTTTGCTAGATCTTCATAAACCATAGCTTATAACCTCCGCTCTTTATCTTATAGATGATAATCTTAAAAAAATCGACTGGGTAGTTATCAATTGACTACACTTTTCTTTTTTTAAATAACGGGCTTTTCTCAATCCTTTCATCTACGTTTCGATGTTTAATAGCATCACATATACTACTCAAATCAGGCATCAAATGAAATGTATTATAACCAAGAGTGTCTAAGTATTGAATCAATTCTTTTCTTAAATCTTTGTGAACCTTAATACAGAAAGAGTTTCCTTCGAGAATAGACAAATGCTCCTCTAGATCCAAAGTGTACGGAAACATGAACAGCCCTTGTTGCATAATAATCCTTTGATTTGATTGATTCGGATCAATAAAGAGAATCGCACGATTTTTTATCTTTTTTTCCGTTTTTCCGTTTTCCGGCTCGTTTGTGTCTTTATATGTGCCCAAATCAAACGCTTCACGTCTTAGCCAGTTTTTGCCAAAAAAATCATTGACGCTATCAATGCATTGGCACGCTTTTGTAGCAAGTGAATCGGTTCGAGTCAACTGATTGTTGTATAAATCATGCTTCAAAGAAATCGAAGAAAGGCAGAGATTATCTTTGATGCTTGCACATCTAATATAATAATAGTTCTTATCTTCTGGAACTTTATATGCACCGTTTGATTTTTTTGAATACAATGCAAATGACAAGGCAATAAACGGATTATAAGTGAAATCTAACAGTCTTGTTGGAAGTCCAAAATGCTGTGCAAACGACATAAAATCGATTGGTGTCGTTGCATGAAAATAATTACTACCATATTTTTCAAAGTCTTTCAGAAACTTATTCTCAATATTAGAATAATCACCGTCTCGAATAATTCTAGGAATCAATTCGTCCTGCTTTCCATAACCTCTGAACACATATGTACCCATTCTTGCGAGTTCGTTTAATCTGCTGATTACTGATTGCGCTCCATCCACTGCATCAAATGTGTCGAAACAAGCATTTTGTAATACCATGTTGAAACTCCCTAATTCTATCCGTTGAGTTTGTATCTTTTTTATCGCACAGCTGTAGTTAATCTTAAGTGTTATTTATTATATCACATAAGGGTATTTAGGTCAATTACTATTAAATCAAAAAGCAACGCCTCCTTTTGGAAGCGTTGCTTTTCGGTTGCCGTTTATTCCAGCTCAAACGCGCCCTGATAGAGCTTGGCGTAGGTGCCGCCCTGGGCGATCAGCTGGTCGTGCGTGCCGCGCTCGATGATGCGGCCGTGGTCCAGCACCATGATGACGTCGGCGTTCTGCACCGTGGAAAGGCGGTGGGCGATCACGAAGACCGTGCGGCCCTTCATCAGCGCGTCCATGCCCTTCTGGACCAGCGCTTCGGTGCGCGTGTCGATCGAGGACGTCGCTTCGTCCAGGATCATCACCGGCGGGTCGGCCACGGCGGCGCGCGCAATGGAGATGAGCTGGCGCTGGCCCTGCGAAAGGTTGGCGCCGTTGCTCGTCAGCATGGTGTCGTAGCCCTGCGGCAGACGCGAGATGAAGCCGTGGGCGTTGGCCTTCTTTGCCGCGTCGATGATCTGTTCGTCCGTGGCGTCCAGATTGCCGTAGCGGATGTTCTCCTTCACCGTGCCGGTGAACAGGTTGACGTCCTGCAGCACGATGCCCAGCGAGCGGCGCAGGTCGTTCTTCTTGATCTTGTTGATGTTGATGCCGTCATAGCGGATCTTGCCGTCGGCAATGTCATAGAAGCGGTTGATCAGGTTCGTGATCGTCGTCTTGCCCGCGCCCGTGGCGCCCACGAAGGCCACCTTCTGACCCGGCTCGGCATAAAGCGAGATGTCGTGCAGGACGGTCTTGCCCTCCACGTAGGCGAAGTCCACGTCGAACAGACGCACCTCGCCCATGAGCGGCGTATAGGTCACGGTGCCGTCGCCGTGCGGGTGCTTCCACGCCCAGTGGCCGGTGTGTTCGTCGGTTTCGGTCAGCGCGCCGTTTTCGGTCTTTGCATTGACCAGCGTCACGTAGCCGTCGTCGCTTTCCGGCGCGGCGTCCATCAGGTCAAAGATGCGCTCGGCGCCGGCCAGCGCCATGACCACGGCGTTGAGCTGCTGCGAGAACTGGTTGATCGGCATCACGAACGAGCGCGACAGCTGCATGAACGCCGCCACGGCGCCGAGGTTCAGCCCGCCGATGCCGCGGGTCGCCATCAGGCCGCCGAGGATCGCCACCAGCACGTACTGCAGATGGCCGAGGTTGTTGTTGATCGGGCCCAGGTTGTTGGCAAAGCGGTTCGCCTGCGTGGTGTTTTCGCACAGCGCGTCGTTCTTTTTGTCAAACGCTTCCTTGACCCTGTCTTCGCGGCAGAAGACCTTAACCACCTTCTGGCCGTTCATCATCTCTTCGATATAGCCGTTGACGTCGCCGAGGGCGCTTTGCTGCTTGACAAAGTATTTGCCCGACTGGCCGGCCACCTTGCCCGTGACGAAGAACATGAACGCGATGAACAGCACCACGAAGATCGTCAGGTGCCACGAGGTCGCCACCATGGAGACGAACACCGCCACCACCGTGACGAACGACGAAAGCGTCTGCGGCACCGTCTGCGAGATCATCTGGCGCAGCGTGTCGGCGTCGTTGGTGTAATGGCTCATCACGTCGCCGTGGGTATGGGTGTCGAAATATTTGATCGGCAAAGTCTGCATATGGGCGAACATCTCGTTGCGGATCTTTTTGAGCACGCCCTGCGCCACGACCGCCATGGTGCGGTTCTGCAGATAGACCGCGGCCACGCCGGCAAGATAGATCGCCGCCATTTTGCACAGCGCCCAGAAGAGCGGCCTGTAGTCGGCGGTCTGCTGCTTCACCAGCGGCAGGATGTAGTCGTTGATCAGCGTTTTGAGGAACAGCGACGCCGCCACGCTGGCCGCGGCGGTCACGATGATGCAGACCGCAACGACCATGAGGCGCAGCCAGTTGCCCTGTGTGATGGCGCGCAGCAGGCGCGTCACGGTGCCCTTTTTCACCTTTTGCTTGGGCACGCCGCGGAAGTTCTGGCCGCGCGGCGGGGGCATTCTGCGGGTTTCACCTTCAGCCATTACCGCGCACCCCCTTTCGTCTGCGACGCATAGACTTCCTTGTAGATCTCACACGTTTCCAGCAATTCTTCGTGCGTGCCGATCGCGTCGATCCGGCCGTCTTCGAGCACAAGGATCTTGTCGGCGTGCTCCACGGAGGAAACGCGCTGGGCAATGATGATCCGCGTGGTGTCGGGAATCGCCTGACGGAACGCGCGGCGGATCAGCGCGTCGGTCTTGGTGTCCACCGCGCTGGTGGAGTCGTCCAGAATGAGGATCTTCGGCTTTTTGAGCAGGGCGCGCGCGATGCACAGGCGCTGCTTCTGGCCGCCGGAGACGTTGGTGCCGCCCTGTTCGATATGGGTGTCGTAGCCGTCAGGGAAGGTGCGGATGAACTCGTCCGCCTGCGCCAGCCGGCAGGCCTCGACCAGCTCTTCGTCGGTGGCTTCTTCGTTGCCCCAGCGCAGGTTCTCTTTGATCGTGCCCGAGAACAGCACGTTCTTTTGCAGCACCATGGCCACCGCGCTGCGCAGCGTGTCGAGGTCGTAGTCGCGCACATTGACGCCGCCCACGCAAACCGTGCCCGCCGTGGCGTCATAGAGCCGCGGAATCAGCTGCACCAGCGTGGATTTGCCCGCGCCCGTGGCGCCGAGGATGCCGACGGTCTGTCCGCTTTCAATGGTGAACGTGGCGTCGCGCAGGCAGGGGTTTTCGGCGTCGCCCGCATAGGAAAAGCTGACGCCGTCGAACGAAACGCTGCCGTCCTTGACGGCAAAAACCGGCCGGGCCGGGTTATGCAGATCGCTGTCTTCCTCCAGCACTTCGCAGATGCGCTGCGCCGACGCCTTGGACATCGTGAGCATGACGAAGATCATGGACAGCATCATCAGCGTGCCGAGGATCTGCATGGAATAGGCGATCAGGCTCACGAGGCTGCCGGTGGTCATGCCCGCTTCGGGCACGTTGCCGCTCTGCACGATCAGATGGGCGCCGAACCACGAAAGCAGCAGCATCGTGGCATAGGACGAAAACTGCATCAGCGGCGCGTTGAGCGCCAGCAGCTTTTCGGCCGAAACAAAGTCGCGGAAGATGCTTTCCGAAACGGTGTTGAACTTTTCCTTTTCGTGCGCTTCACGCACGAAGGCCTTGACCACGCGGATGCCGTGCAGGTTTTCGGACACCACGCGGTTCAGGACGTCGTAGGTCCGGAACACCCGTTCAAAGATCGGGTGCGCGTGGCTGACGATGAAGGCGAGGCCCGCCGCCAGAAACGGCAGCACGCACAGGAAGATCAGACTCAGCCGGTGGTTGACGCGGAACGCCATAATCAGCGAAAAGATCAGCATCAGCGGCGAGCGCACGGCGATGCGGATGATCATCTGATAGGCGTTCTGCAGATTGGTCACGTCCGTGGTCAGGCGCGTGACCAGCGACGCCACCGAAAAGCGGTCGATGTTGGAAAACGAAAACGCCTGCACGTTGTGGAACATATCGTGGCGTACGTTGCGCGCAAAGCCCGCCGACGCCGTGGCGGCGTTTTTGCCCGAAAGCACGCCGAACGTCAGCGACAGCACACAGAACACCACGAGCAGGCCGCCGGTTTTGAAAATGCTTTGCATGTCGCCGACCGTCACGCCGTAATCGAGCAGCCGCCCCATGTAGTAGGGGATCAGCACCTCCATAACGACTTCGAGCGAAACGAACAGCGGCGTCAGAATCGACGAAAGCTTATACTCCCGGATGCATTGACTGAGCCGTCGGATCATCGGCCTCCACCTCCTTTTGAATCTTGTTGAGGACCGAGAAGAAGCAGCGAAGCTCTTCTTCGGTCAGCGCGCCGCGCAGCGTTTCCTCCAGCGTGTCAAACGCGGTCTCCACCTGCCGGTGAAGCTGCAGCGCCTTTTCGGTCAGCGTGATCTTTTTGAGCCGGGCGTCGGTCGGCACGCCTTCGCGCACGACAAGGCCGTTTTGTTCCATCCGCTGCAGAATGCTCGTCGCCGTGGAGCGCCGGACGCCGCACGCCTTTTCAAAATCGCGCTGGAACACGTCCTCGTGCCGGTGGTCATAGAGCCAGCCGATGGCCCAGCCGTGGGTCCCGGTCAGACCGCCGTCGCATACCTCCTGCGCGCGCCGGTCCACATAGCGCTTGATGCAGCGCGAGGTCTTGTGCAGCGCAAACGAGATGCGTTCATTTTGCTGCATCGAATCCCTTCTTTCTTTTTATTGTTCGCTTTCGAACTGTTAGCTTTCGAACAATATACAGGATACACCTCCGACGCAAAAATGTCAAGCCCCCAGGCGCATTTTCCGGCAAAAAACGGACAAACTAACGCCGCGGTCGTTCACAATTGGATCACATTTTGTTTTAAAAAAAGTTTCGCTTCTATCAACACACGGTGACGATCGGGGCGTATGCTCTCTACAGTTCATTGGCAAAAGACGTTATCATCACGAAAGGAAGAGATTGTTTATGAAAACACCGTTTTTGACGCTGAAGCTCGCCTGCGCCGTCTGCGCCGCGGCCTTCGTGCTGTTTGCGCTGTTGGCCTTCGTGCTGCCGCAGGCAAAGGTGCTGCTTTGTGTGCTGTGCGCCGTGTTTTTCCTGGCCCTGAGCCTCAACGTGCACGCGCTGCAGAAGGCAAAGCGCAGCGTGCGCGCCCGGACGCTGGATCGCGCGGCATAAAGCGTTTTGCAAAAAGGCCGAAACAAAAAGAGCGAAAGTTTTTCTTCCGCTCTTTTTCTTTTTATATCTGCTTTAAGCTGAAGCTGTAAACTGTTGCCTGCAATCACTGATAGTTGATCGCGACCATGCCGAGCATGATGAGCGCCGACAACGCGAACTCCGCCAGAAACAGCTTCCACGACCAGCGCAGCCACTTGCCGTAGGAGACGCCGACGAGGCCGATGGCGATGATCATGATGCCGCTCGTGGGGTACAGCAGATTGGTGAAGCCGTCGGCCAGACAGAACGTGGTGACCACGCTCTGGCGCGTGATGCCGACCAGGTCGCTCAGCGGCGCCACCAGCGGCATGATGAGGAAGGCCTTGGCCGTGCCGGAGCCGATGAAGAATTCCAGCAGCGCGATCACAAGGAACAGCAGCAAAATCGCCATAAACGGCGACAGGTTCTGCATCACGTTATAGACGTGGAACAGAATCGTGTGCATGATTTTGCCTTCGTTGAGGATATAGGAGATCGCCAGCACGAATACGATCAGCGGGATCGCCGGGGCAATGGTCTTTGCGCCCTGCAAAAAGCTCTTGAAAAGCGCCTTGCCGCGCAGACCGGTGAAGTAGCCGGCCAGCAGCGCGCCGGTGGTGAACAGAATCGCCATGGCGGGCAGCGACAGCATGCCGCCGAGCGAAAACACAAAGTCGAGCAGGATGAAGCACATGTCGAGCGCCATGCAGATGAGGAACGCCCGCATGCCCTTGCGCACCGTGTGGTTCGCCAGCACCGTGTCGATGTCGCTGATGCTGTATTTTTCGTGCAGCGCGCGGTCGCTTTCAAAAACGAGGGAGCGCTCGGGGTGCTTTTCGATCCGTCTTGCATAAAGGAACAGGAACAAAAACAGGATCGCGTAAACGCCGACAAAGACCAGAAGGCGCAGCCACAGGCCGGAGAACACCGGCAGACCGGCGAGCTTTTGCACCGTGACCACGTTGAACGGGTTGAACGTGGCGGCGGTGAAGCCCCAGGCCACGGCGACCAGACTGATGCCCAGGCCGACCAGCGAATCCCAGCCGAGCGCCAGCGAAACCGCGACGGCGATGGGCACAAGGGTCAGCGATTCTTCCAGAATGCCCGCCGTGGACGAAAGCGCCATGCAGACGAACAGCACGATCGCCATGAGGAGATATTTGCGGTCCCGGAACCGGTGGATCAGCGAGGCCATGATGTATTGCAGCACGCCGACCTTGTCGAGGATCAGGAACGAACCGCCGATGAAGAAGATAATCAGGATGATCGCGATGCCCGTGGTCGCCTGGCTGCTGGTGAAGCAGAGGATCGGCGACAGGACGATCTTCCAGATCGGCATTTTATAGGCCAGCTCCCGGTAGGTGCCGTTGACGATGGCCTCGTGGCCGTCGATCGAGGTGATCTCATATTCGCCGCGCTGCAGCACCTGCGTGAGCACGCCGACGAACACCAGAATGGCGACCAGCACGAGCGTGATGGCCAGCATGGTCTTTTTGTTGAGGGACAAGCCGAGTTCTGCTTCGTTCTTTTGTGCGGTCTTGGTTTCGTCCATTACTCAAAGATTCCTTTCCAGATGTACCAGGAAGTCCTGGATATTCGTCACCAGCCCCTTGACCGAAAGCGAGCCGCGGTCGTGCAGCTTGTTGACGGCGAATTCCGAAATATCCACCGAATAGATATAGACCGGGCGGATCACGCCGTTTGTTTCACAGTAGGACGGCGTCATGTTGCCCGTGGCGATCGTGTGCAGCTGCGTGGCGAGGCAGATCACCGTGGTCGCCCTGCGCGTATGCGCGCGCATCGCGTTCTGCGCGTCATAGACGTTCGGGATCACCTCGGGCAGCGGCCCGTCGTCGCGGATGGAGCCGGCCAGCACGAACGGCAGATCCCGCTCGATCAGCGCGTGCATCACGCCGGTTTTCAGCTGATAGTCCTGCAACAACTGTTTGATCGAGCCGGCGCGGCGCACCAGATTGATCGTGTGCAGGTGATGGTAATGGCCGTTTTCCACCAGCTTCTTGCTGTAGATATCCTGCCCGAGGCCCGTGTGGAACAGCGCCGCCTCCAGGTCGTGCGTCGCCAGCGCGTTGCCCGCGAACAGGCAGTGGCAGTAGCCGCGCTTGATCAGGTTCGCCATGGCGCTGCGGCTGTCGTTGTCGAACACGCAGGCGGGGCCGAGTACCCAGACGATATGGCCGTGGTCACGGTCGTGGCGCAGAATGTCGTAGAGCTGGTCGTATTCCCGCGAAAACGAGGTCTCGCGCGACTGGCCGGTGCGAAACGCGAAGGCCGTGCTGCTCCCCTTTTCTTCGTCGGACGCGAAGCAGTCGGCGTGGACGAACACGCCCGTGGAGCCGTCGTCCCTGCGGCCGACCACCACGGCGTCGCCCTTTTGCACGCGGCGCGGCTCGGTGACGACCGGTTCGCCGTCTTTGATTACCACGGCGCAGTCCATACGGCTCTGGCGCAGCATCTTCCATTCGCCGCCGATCTTGAAATACTCGGGATAGATCGTGGTGGCATAGAACTGTTCGGGCAAAAAGCCGTCGCCCGCGGGCTCGGTCGCAACGTCCGGCGCGGACAGAAACGGCTCGCGGTCAAAATCGGGGGGCAGAAAACGCGGGAACTGCATGAGAGGATGCTCCTTTACCATAGTACTACAGTGAAGTATAGCACAATCAAACGGCGGAATGCAAGCCCCTGTCCCCCGCCGGATGCAATAATTTCAGAAAATGTCGATTATCTCTTGCCTTTTCGGCAAAAATTTGAGATAATAGATAGAACGTATCATCGGAGAATTCTTCTCCGGTCGGAAGGTGATCATTTGACAGAGTATCAACAGCTTGCGGCGCTGCTGTTCCCGGACGTGACCGAAACGGTGGACGATCTGGAACGCCGCTTCCCGCCGCGCGATCTGAAAGAGGGCGCCCGCGTCACGCGCTTTGCGCCCAGCCCCACGGGCTTTCTGCATATCGGGGGCCTGTTTTCCGCCCTCATTTCCAAGCTGAACGCAGCCACCACGGGCGGCGTGTTCCTGCTGCGGATTGAGGACACCGACAAAAAGCGCGAGATCACGGACGGCGTTTCCGAAATCATCAAGGGGCTTTCCGCGTTCGGCGTGGACATCGACGAAGGCGTCATCGGCTATGAAAAGGAAACCGGCGATTACGGGCCCTATCAGCAAAGCCGCCGCGCCGGCATCTATCACGTGGTGGCCAAAAAGCTGGTGGAAGAGGGCCTCGCCTATCCGTGCTTCTGCACCGAAGAGGAGCTCGGCGCTATCCGCGAAAAGCAGGAGGCGCTGCAGCTTGACGCCAAGGGCTATTTCGGCGCATGGGCCGTCTATCGCGACACGCCGTTTGAAAAGCAGAAGGAGCTGCTGCAAAGCGGTCTGCCCTGGACGCTGCGTCTGCGTTCCCCCGGACAGCCGGACAGACGGATCGCCTTTGACGACCTGATCAAGGGCAAGATCGAAATGCCCGAGAACATCCAGGACGTGGTGCTGCTCAAGCGCGACGGCATTCCGACCTACCACTTCGCCCACGCAGTGGACGACCACTTCATGCGCACGACGCACGTGATCCGCGGCGACGAATGGATCTCCTCGGTGCCGCTGCACATCCAGCTGTTCAAGGTCTGCGGCTTCCGCGTGCCGAAATACGCGCACATCGCGCCGATCATGAAGGAAGAGAACGGCGGCAAGCGCAAGCTCTCTAAGCGCAAGGACCCCGAAGCGGCCGTGACCTACTATGCCGAGCAGGGCTACCCGAAGGAAAGCGTGCTCGAATATCTGCTGACGCTGGCGAACTCCAACTTTGAAGACTGGCGCCGCGCCAACCCCGACGCGCCCCAGAGCGCCTTTCCGTTCAACCTGAAAAAGATGAGCACCTCCGGCGCGCTGTTCGACCTTGACAAGCTCAACGACGTGAGCAAAAACGTGATTGCGGGCATGGACGCCGACACGGTACTGCAAAAAGCGCTCTGCTGGGCCGAAGACTATGACCCGCAGCTGTATGACCTGCTGCGGCGGGACGAAGCAAAGAGCCGCGCGATCTTTTCCATCGACCGCGGCGGCAAAAAGCCGCGCAAGGACCTTGCCAAGTGGAACGAGGTGCGCGCGTTCGTTTCCTATTTCTTTGACGATCTGTTCCGGACGGATCTTTCCGAGCTGCCCGAAAACATCACGAACGACCTTGCCGCCGCCGTGCTGGAAGCGTATGAGACCGCCTACTGCGCCGCGGACGACAAGGAACAGTGGTTCGCGCGCATCAAGGCGCTGTGCGAACCGCTCGGCTGCACGCCGAACGTGAAGGAATACAAACAGAACCCCGACGCCTACAGGGGCCACGTGGGCGACCTGTCCACGGTGATCCGCGTGGCGGCCACGGGCCGGCGCAACACGCCCGATCTGTATTCGATTCTGCAGATTCTCGGCGAAGACCGGGTACGCGCCCGGCTGCGCAGGGCGCGCAAAGCGCTGAACGGCTGAAAGAAAGGATGATATGATGGAAGAAACGACCTCCAACTTCATTCACGATTTTATTGACGAGGACCTTGCCGCCGGCGTCTATGACCGCGTGCAGACCCGGTTCCCGCCGGAGCCCAACGGCTATCTGCACATCGGCCACGCCAAGGCGATCCAGATCAACTTCACCACCGCCAAGAAATACGGCGGCGTCTGCAACCTGCGGCTCGACGACACCAACCCCTCCAAGGAGGATATGGAGTATGTCGACGCGATCAAGGAAGACATCCGCTGGCTCGGCTTTCAGTGGAACGACGTCTATTACGCCTCGGGCTACTTCGACTTCATCCACCAATGCGCGATCCGGCTGATCGAGCTGGGCAAGGCCTATGTGGACGATTCCACGGCAGACGAGATCCGCGAAAGCCGCGGCACGCTGACCGAGCCAGGCAAAGAGAGCCCCTACCGCGGCCGCAGCGTGGAAGAAAACCTCGACCTGTTTTGCCGCATGACGGCCGGCGAGTTCCCAGACGGCGCCCGCGTGCTGCGCGCGAAGATCGACATGCAGTCGCCCAACATGAACATGCGCGACCCGGTCATCTACCGCATCGCCCACATCGCCCACCACCAGACCGGCGACAAATGGTGCGTCTATCCGCTCTATGACTTCGCCCATCCGCTGTCGGACTACAAAGAGGGCGTGACCCATTCGCTGTGCTCGCTGGAATTCGAAAACCACCGCCCGCTCTACGACTGGTTTTTGCGCGCGCTCGACCTGCCGCAGCCCCCGCGCCAGATCGAATTTGCCCGGCTGAACCTCAACTACTGCCTGACCAGCAAGCGCAAATGTCTGCAGCTGGTCAACGAGGGCATCGTGGACGGCTGGAACGATCCGCGCATGGCCACAATCTGCGGCATGCGCCGCCGCGGCTACCCCGCCGAGGCGATCCGCGACTTCATCGGCCGCGTGGGCGTTTCCAAGGCCTATTCCGTGGTGGACTTCGGCTTGCTCGAAGCCTGCGTGCGCGACAACCTGAACAAAAATGCGCCGCGCTGCATGGCCGTGCTCCGGCCGCTGCGGGTCGTCATCGACAACTACCCCGACGGCAAAACCGAAGAGATCGAGCTGCCCGTCAACCAGGACAAGCCGGAGATGGGCACGCGCAAAACCACGTTTTCCAAAGAGCTGTTCGTGGAACGGGAAGACTTCATGAAGGAACCGCCGAAGAAGTATTTCCGCCTCTTCCCCGGCAACGAAGTGCGGCTCCGCGGCGCCTACTTTGTCAAGTGCGTCGGCTTTGACGAGGACGAAGACGGCGTTGTCACCTGCGTCCACTGCACCTATGACCCCGCCAGCCGCGGCGGCAATTCGCCCGACGGCCGCAAGGTCAAGGGGACGCTGCACTGGGTCAGCGCAGACGACTCCCTCCCCTTCACGGCAAAGCTCTATGACCGCCTGTTCAACGCGGAAAACCCGTCGGATGAATCGAAGGGCAGCTTCAAAGACAACCTGAACCCCGATTCGCTGATCGTGCTGGAGGGCTGCCGGCTCGAGGGCGGGCTGTCCGGGTTAAAACCGGGCGACACCTTCCAGTTCATGCGGCAGGGCTACTTCTGCGTCGACACGACGTCCACCCCGGAAAAAACGGTCTTCAACCGGACTGTGCAATTAAACTCCTCCTGGAAATAACCAATACGAAAGGAAGCATTCTCATGAAACTCGCATACCGTATCGTCACCCCGATTCTTGCGGTCGGCGCCGTGGTGCTCGGCTTCTTCCTCAAGCTGTTCACCTTTGTGGTCGGCTCCACCGACGACCAGATCAACAATCTGGTCAACGCCGTTTCCTCGCTGTTCAACGGCATCCACACGACCTATGAATACTCCGCGTTCGAGATCATCAAAATGGTCCTGGCCGGTCCCGTGAAGGAAGACGCCGAAAAGAGCTTTTCCGAAATCGCCGCACCGATCATGTCCGACATCATCGCGTTTGCCGTGCTGTTTTCGATTATGCTGCTGATCATGCTGGCTGTTGCCGTGCTCGCCGCGCTGGCAAACAGCAAGAAAAAGCGCATCGCCGTCATCTGCACCTGCGCGGGCGGCCTTGCCGTTTCGCTGGCCGCCATCGTCGTCAGCAACAGCGCGTTCGCCAAGATCATTGCCGGCGAGGTCAATCTGACCGAGCTGGTCAGCCTGGTCAGCGACAACGTGCTTGCCACGCTCGCCACGGCGATCGTTTCCGTGACCAGCGCCACGCTTTCGGCCGGCTTCTACGCCGTGTTCGGCTTCTTCATCCTGATTATCATCTGGACGATCCTGTCGAATTTCGTCATCAAGAACCCGATTCAGAAAAGCAAGAGCTACAAGCGCAAGAACGTCAAGCGCACGGTGATCAAACCGGAAAAGAAAGCGTAAAACGCTTGAAACGAAGAACCGCCGATCCCTTTGGATCGGCGGTTCTTTGTTTTTTTAAATCAAACGTTAAACAGGAAGTGGACAATATCTCCGTCCTTCATCACATAGTCCTTGCCCTCCGACCGGACCAGGCCCTTGTCGCGCGCGGCGGCCAGGGATCCGCAGGCCATCAGGTTGTCGAACGTGACGATTTCGGCGCGGATGAAGCCGCGCTCAAAGTCGGAATGGATCTTGCCGGCGGCCTGCGGCGCCTTGGTACCCTTTTTGATCGTCCAGGCACGCACCTCGGGCGTCCCCGCGGTGAGGTAGGAGATGAGACCCAGCA
This sequence comes from Clostridiaceae bacterium, assembly GCA_016290665.1. GTDB lineage: Bacteria > Bacillota > Clostridia > Oscillospirales > Acutalibacteraceae > UBA6857. The sequence continues at coordinate 38,539 of JAEEUW010000010.1, forward strand.
GATGATAGCTGCGCTGGATCAGCAAATCCAGGCCGCCCTGCTCCACGCCGAGGTCGGCGAGAAACATTTCGCGGTCCTCCTTGGAAAGCGAGGAAATCTCGGCCTCCAGCCCGGCGCAGATCGGCAGCACCTCGCTGCCCTCCGCTTCGGCGATGGCACAGACGGCCTTATACTGCCCGTTGCTGTCGATGCCGGCTGTGAAGTCCTCTTCGCTCATGTTGCAGGCGTAGATG
>JAEEUW010000085.1 GCA_016290665.1 Clostridiaceae bacterium
ACGAAAGCGTCGCGCAGCGCGGTGACGCGCGGCAGGTGCTTTTCGGGGGCCAGCCGCGTTGCCGCGCCGCCGAAGCCGGCAATCGCCGCCGTCGGCTCGGTGCCGGGGCGCAGCGTGCCCTCCTGCTCGCCGCCGAAGGTGTGGGGCCGCAGCGAAACGCCCGGACGAATCCAGAGCGCGCCGACGCCCTTCGGGCCGTGAATCTTGTGCGCGCTGACGGTCATCAGGTCGCAGCCGGTCTTTGCCGGCGAAAGCGGCAGCTTGCCGAAGGCCTGCACGGCGTCCACGTGGAACAGCGCGCGGCTGCCCCGGGCTTTCAGCTCCGCCGCAATTTCGCGCACCGGCTCGATCGCGCCGAGCTCGTTGTTGACGGCCATCACGCTGACCAGCACGGTGTCGTCGGTCAAAAGCCGCCGGAACGCGTCAAGCGACACGTTTCCGAACCGGTCGACCGGAATCAGGCGCAGCGCAAAGCCCTCGCGGGCGAGCTGCTCGGCGGCCTTCATCACCGAAGGGTGCTCCACGGCGGAGACCAGCACGCAGCGGCCGGGGTTGCGCCCGGCCTTTGCCGCGCCGAACACCGCCAGGTTGTTCGCCTCGGTTCCGCCGGAGGTGAAGCGCAGCTCCGCCGGCTTGCAGCGCAGGGCTTTCGCCACGGCGGCGCGGCTCTCTTCCAGCAGCGCTTCCGCCCGAAGGCCGATCTCGTGCAGCGAAGAGGGGTTCCCCCAGCAGTCGTCCATCGCGCGGCGCATCCACCGTTTTGCCTCGCTGCAAAGCGGGGTCGTTGCGCTGTTGTCCAAATAAGCCTGCACGCGGATACACCTCTTCAATATAATTACAGTCCATTATACTATAAAAACAGACTATATGCAATGGGAAAACGGACAATTCTCCCCCGTCGACCGATGAATTTTTTGAAAACTTTGTCCGCCGGAAGGGAATATTCCGCCCGCGCGCCGGGCAATCCTATTGTAGAAACCCTCCATAAAGAAAACCTAAAAGGAGACCCGATTATGCAGAATTCATCCGGCCGCGGCAAGACCCGGGCCCTCTCTTTTTTGTCGGCGCTTTGCGTGCTGCTGCTTGCGCTTTCGCTGGTCAGCGCAAGCCGCGCCAAGGCATACCGCACCCAGCTGCTGCACACGGCCAACCAGTCGCTTTCGCAGCTTTGCACCGAACTCGACACGATCAGAACCTCCCTGCAGAAAAGCGGCTACGCGCAAAGCGGGCCGATGCTGACGAAGCTCAGCGCCGCGGTGCAAAACGCCGCCGCGGGCGCCAAGCTGACGCTTTCGCAGTTGACGACGGAAGAAAACGGCGCCGCGACGCTCTTTCGCTTTCTGTCGCAGGTCGGCGACTACACGGCCGCCCTCAGCCGCCGCGTGCAAGGCGGAAAGCCGCTGACGCAAAAGCAAAAAGAAGGGCTGCGCGCGCTTTCGGCCTATGCCGCGTCTCTTTGCGCCGCCGCCAACGAAATCCGCGCGGGGCTGGACGACGACACAGTCTGCTTTTTTGCCCCCGCCGCCACGCTGCCGCACCAGAAGGCCGCGGGCCGCACCGACTTTGACGCCGTCTTCCTTGCCGCCGGAGAAAAGCTGACCGACTACCCCGCCCTGCCGTATGACGGCCCGTTTTCCGACCGGCGGCAGAAGCAGACGGCCAAGGCCACCGAGGCACTGGACGAGATCAGCCCGCAGACCGCCAGAAGCCGCGCCGCCAAATTTCTCGGCTGCGCCGAAGCGGAGCTCGTGCGCGAAAGCGACGAGGATTCCGCCCTCGCGCTCTATTGCTTTTCCAAGGGCGGACGCACCGTGGGCCTCACCAAGCGCGGCGGCCTGCTGTGCTACCTGACGAACGCGGGCTTTGCCGGCAAGAGCGAAATCAGCGCCGACGCCGCCGTCCGCGCGGCGCAGCGGTTTTTGAGCGAGATCGGCTATAAGAACATGCGGGAGGTCGGCCGCAGCACCTACGACGGCCTTTGCACCGTCGACTTCGCCTACAGCGAAAAGGGCGTGACCTACGACGCCGACCGCATCCGCGTCAGCGTGTCGCTCGACAACGCCGCCGTTGCCGCGGCGGACGCCCGGCCGTTTCTGATGCACCACGCCGCCCGCGTCCTGCCGCAGCAGACCGTTTCCAGAAAGCAGGCCGTGGGCGCGCTGGCGGACGAGCTGGATCTGCTCGATTACGGCGCAGTCCTGATTGCGCGCGACGACGGCACCGAGGCGCTTTGCCACGCCCTGCACTGCCGCGACAAGGACGGCAGGGAGGTCTACGTTTACGCCGACAGCGGCAGGCCGGAGGAAACCGACATCCGGCTGGTGACCCGGGACGACGACGGCGTGCTTGCAAAATAAAAAAAAGTATGGTATCATCCCAACAGAACCATTTGGGAAGTGATACCATGGCAACCGTTTTCATCACCGGCGCTTCCGGCGGGATCGGCGTTGCGCTTTGCCGCGCGTTTCTGAGCCGGGGCGATACCGTGCTGGCCCAGTGCGGCAAACACGCCGCCGCGCTGCGCGATCTGCGCGAACAATATCCCGAAACGCTGCGCACGTTTTCCTGCGACCTTTGCGACGAAGAAGAGGTAGACGCCCTCGCCGGGGCCGTCGCCGGCTTTGCGCCGGGGGTTCTGATTCTCAACGCCGGCGTGGCGCACGTCGGGCTGTTTCAGGACCTTGACGAGATCGACGCCGCGCGGCTCTTCCGCGTCAACGTCCAAAGCCAGATGCAGCTTTGCCGCGCCCTTTTGCCGGGTCTGCTGCGCGCCCACGCGGGCCGCGTGATCGCCGTTTCCTCCATGTGGGGGCGCGTCGGCGCGTCGTGCGAGGTGGATTACAGCGCGTCGAAGGCGGCGCTGCTCGGCTTTTGCAAGGCCCTCGCGAAGGAGGTCGGCCCCTCCGGGATCACGGTCAACTGCATTGCGCCGGGCTTCATCGACACGCCGATGAACGCGCATCTGACCGACGAAGCGCGGCAGGCGGTGCTGGACGAAACGCCCCTTTGCCGCGCGGGCACGCCCGACGACGTGGCGGCTCTCGCCCGCTTTCTTGCGAGCGACGAGGCCGCGTTCATCACCGGTCAGGTGATCGGCGTGGACGGGGGTTTCGCGATCGTATGATCGCGAAACAGTCAACAGTCGTCAGTCGACAGTCAACAGCAGAAAAGCGCCCCAATAAAATGCGCCGCAGGCGCCACAAAAACAAGGCTCCCCCTTTGGGGGAGCTGTCTTTGTGCGCAGCGCAAAGACTGAAGGGGTCTGGGCGCTTTTTTTATTCGGAATTCGGAATGACGCGGGGAAACGTTGTTGCAACGACAAACAGGGTTCCGCGGAGGAAAACGTAGGGGCGGCTTTTGCTTTCTTAACCGAAGAACGCCTTGTGCACGGCGGCAACGGCCTTGTCGGCCATCTCTTTTTCGATCAGGACCGAAATGGTGATCTCGCTGGTGGAGATCATGCTGATGTTGATGCCCGCCTCATACAGCGCGCCGAACATCTTGCTGGCCGTGCCCGCGTGGGACTGCATGCCCGCGCCGACGACCGAGACCTTGGCGATGCTCGTGTCGCAGGAGACCGTGGCGCCCTCGAGGCCGAAGATGTTCTCGAGCAGCTCGGTCGCCTGCTCGGCGTTGCTCTTTGCGCAGGTGAAGGAGATGTCCTTGGTGCCGTCGCGGCCCACGGACTGCAGAATGACGTCGATGTTGATGCCCTTGGCGGCAAGGGACGAGAACAGCTTGAACGCGTTGCCCGGCACGTCCTGCATGCCGACCACGGAAATCCGCGCCACGTCCATATCCTTGGTCACGCCTCTGATTAACATTTTTTCCATTTTTGCAACCTCCCTGACAATCGTGCCCGGCTCTTTGACCATGCTCGAGAGCACTTCGATTTCTACGTTATACTTTTTGGCAAGCTCCACCGACCGGTTGTTGAGCACCTGCGCGCCGAGCGTGGCAAGCTCCAGCATTTCGTCATAGGTGATGTCGGTCAGCTTCTTGGCGTTCGGCACCTTGCGCGGGTCGGCGGTGAACACGCCCGTCACGTCGGTGTAGATCTGGCAAAGGTCGGCATGCAGCGCCGCGGCCAGCGCCACCGCGGACGTATCGGAGCCGCCGCGGCCGAGCGTCGTGAGGTCGTCGCCCTTGTGGATGCCCTGAAAGCCCGCCACGATCACGATCTTGTGCTTGTCGATCTCCTTGAGCAGCCGGTCGGCCTTGATCTCTTCGATACGCGCCGAACCGTGTGCCGTGTTGGTGCGGAATCCCGCCTGCCAGCCGAGGAGCGACACGACCGGGCAGCCGATTTTTTCAATCGCCATGGCCAGCAGCGCGATGGAGATCTGTTCGCCCGCGGTGAGCAGCATATCCATTTCGCGTTTGGAGCCTCTGGGATTGATCTCCATTGCTTTTTCAATCAGGTCGTCGGTCGTGTCTCCCTGTGCGGAAACGACCACGACCACGTCGTTGCCTTCCTTATAGGTGTCGGTGATGGTACGCGCGACGTTCCTCACGCGCTCGGCGTTCGCCACCGACGAGCCGCCGAATTTCTGAACGATGAGTGCCATGGTTTTCACCCCGATTTATATGGTAAAGATTCGATAACGGATATTCAGAACAGACGGATGACCGAAGCGGCGCCGAGGCCGAGCCCCGCAGCCGCGCTGCGCAAGGCGCCCTCTTTCGCTTCCGGCGTGACGAACACAAGGTCGTCTTCGGCGCTTTCCAAAAGCGTGCAGCCGGGCAGCGCGGCGGCAAGCTTCGCCGTGTCGGCGGCCTTGTCTGCCGTTTTCGCGCGCACGAACAGCCGCGCGGGCGCTTCCATCGGGTCGGCCAGCAGGCCCTCCCTTGCGGGGCCCCAGCCGAAGGTCCTGCGTTTTTCATCATGCTGAACGCAGTCGATCACGTCGGCCACAACGGCGGAGGCCGTCGCGAGCTTGCCGGCGCCCTGGCCGTAGAACAGGACCTCGCCCACCATGTCGCCGCGCACGACGCAGGCGTTGAACACGCCGGACACGTCGGAAAGCAGGTGGCTTTCCGGCACCAGCGCGGGCGCCACCGTGACGCACCACTGCCCGTTTTGCAGCCGCACGGCGCGGGCGATCAGCTTGATGACGCAGCCGAGCGCTTCCGCATAGGCGACATCCTCTTTTGTCAGGCGGGTGATTCCCTCGGTGAAAACGCCGTCGGGATACACGTGGCTGCCGCTGGCGAGCGACGCGAGAATGCAGATTTTGCGGCAGGCGTCGATGCCCTCCACGTCGGCGGTGGGATCCTTTTCGGCATAGCCCTTTTCCTGGGCCAGCCGGAGCGCGTCGCCGAACGCCATGCCGTCCGTTATCATTTTACTCAGAATAAAGTTGGACGTTCCGTTGAGGATGCCGACAATCTCCTGCACCCGGTTGGCCGCCAGGCAAAGGCTCAGCGGACGGATGAGGGGAATGCCGCCGCCGACCGCCGCCTCAAACAGAAAGTTGACGTTGTTGGCGCGGGCGAGCTCCAGCAGCGCAAAGCCCTTTTTGGCCACCAGCTCCTTGTTGGACGTCACCACATGCTTGCCCTTTTTGAGGCAGGCCGAAACAAACGTGAACGCCGGCTCCAGACCGCCCATGGTCTCCACCACGATGCGGGTTTCGTCGTCCGAAAGGATGTCGTTCACGTCCTTGGTCATATAGCGCGAAAACGCATGGCCGGGAAAATCGCGGATATCGAGAATATGGGAAAGGCGCAGGTCTCCCAGGCCCTGTTCGCTGATATGATCCGCATTCTGCGCGATCACCTCAGCCACGCCGGAGCCGACAACGCCGAAGCCCATGATTGCAACGTTCATGCTTTTGGGTCTCCTTTTCCACGCTAAAGTGATATAATCATATCATAATTTGTCGCTTTTGCAAAGAGGTTTCTTTCATTTTTCTGAATTTTGTGAAATCCATTGATTTTCATTTCCCGATGCGTGTATAATAAGTATAATATGACAAAGCGAAGAGGTGCCGCTATGCAAGATGTTGAAAAAAGGCGTGCCATGATCATCAACGTGATCTATCTCGCCATGCTCGTTGCCATCGGATTCCTGATTATCCGTTATGCGCTGGGCGTCTGTTTCCCGTTTCTGTTTGCCTTTCTGGCGGCGGCACTGCTGCAGCGGCCCAAGAACTTTCTGGTGCGCAAGACGTTTTTGAAAGACGGCGCCGCTTCGGTGATCTGTGTGTTTCTGCTGGTCTTCCTCGTGCTGGCGCTGGTGTCGCTGATCGGCGTGCGTCTGTTTGCACGGGTGCAGGACTTCATCGACTATCTGTCGCTGCAGTTCCAGAACGCCGAGGACGTCATCGCCAACATTGAAAAATGGCTGCTGAACGTCATTGAAAAGCTGCCGGAGTTCCTGCGCAAAACGCTGCACGAAAACGCAACCGAGCTGTTCGCCAAGCTGAACGACTATTTCACCGCCTCAACCGCCGACACCGCCGAGGCCGCGGCCGCAGCCGGCGCCGAGGCGACGCAGACCGCCAAATCCGCGCTTTCCGGCCTGCTGGGCGGCAACTTCAAGCTTTCGTGGCTCACCACGCCGCTCACCAGCCTGCTTTCCACCGCAAAGCAGATCCCCTCGGTGCTGATCGCCGTGGTGATCACGCTAGTTGCCAGCTGCTTCATGACCACGGAGTTCCCGAAGGTGATGCAGTTCTTCCGCCTGCAGGTGCCCGAACGGCGCCGCAACGATCTGGACCGCGCCAAGGTGCTGCTCAAATCGTCGCTGGGCAAGATGGGCAAGGCCTACGCCCTCATCATGCTGGTCACCTTTATTGAGATGTCGCTGGGCCTGACGGTGCTGCGGCTGATCGGCGTGTTCCAGTCGAACTATATCATCATGATCGCTGCCGTCACCGCCATCATCGACATCGTGCCCGTGCTCGGCACCGGCACCGTTCTGCTGCCCTGGGCGGCCTATTCGCTGATTACCGGCTCATTCGGCATGGGCATCGGTCTGCTCGTGCTCTACGCCGCCATCACGGTGATCCGCCAGGTGATCGAGCCGAAGCTCGTGGCCGGCCAGCTGGGGCTTTCTCCCATCGTCACGATCGCCGCGCTGTATTTCGGCCTCAAGATTTTCGGCGTGCTGGGCATGCTGATTACCCCGGTGCTCGTGATCATGCTCAAACTGCTCAACGACGAGGGCATTATCCATCTGTGGCGCTCCCCTGCCCGCGCAAGGAAAGAGGCAGCCGCCGCAGCCGCCGCAGCGCCCGAAGCGCCGGCGGAAGAACCGGCGGAAGAAACCGACGCGTAATCCGTGATCCGTGCGGCCGACGCCTGTGCGCCGGCCGCGTTTTCTTTTGAAAAACCGCGGCAGACCTCTTGCAAAGCGGCGGGAAGTATTGTATAATATTGTCACAAATATGAAAAGAAGGTGTATTCCCATGTGGCAACTGAAGAAAGCATATTATCGCAGCTTTCAGGTCATCATGAAATATGTGCAGTCCGTCTTCGACTGGTCGGAACCTGAACTGCTGGAGGGCGCCGGCGCCGTGAAGCGTCTGCCCGCGCTGATCAAATCCAAGGGCATCGACAAGGTTCTCGTCGTCACCGACAAGGGCCTGATGGGCCTGAACCTGCTGAACGGTCTGTTTGAAGCGCTGACCGAAGCCGGCGTGGACTACGTCGTGTTCGACGGCGTGCAGCCCAACCCGACGATCGACAACATTGAAGACGCCCGCACGCTCTATCTGGAAAACGGCTGCAAGGGCGTGGTCGCCTTCGGCGGCGGTTCCCCCATGGACTGCGCCAAGGCTGCGGCCGCCCGCGTGACCAACCCCAAGATCAGCGTGCGCAAGATGCGCGGCCTGCTGCACGTGGTGCATAAGCCGGCCATCATCTTCGCCGTGCCCACAACGGCCGGCACCGGCTCGGAAGTGACCGTGGCCGCCGTGGTGTCTGATCCGACGACCCACGAAAAGAACGCGATCAACGACCCGAAGCTGCGGCCGAAGTTCGCGGTGCTCGACCCCGAGCTGACGGTCGGTCTGCCGCCGCACATCACGTCCACCACCGGTATGGACGCGCTGACCCACGCGGTGGAAGCGTATATCGGCAGAAGCAACTTCCGTTCCACCGAGCGCTATGCCGAAAAGGCCGTGAAGCTCATCTTCGCCAATCTGGAAAAGGTCTATGCCAACGGCAAGGATCTCGAGGCCCGCGGCAACATGCTCAAGGCGTCCTACTACGCCGGCATGGCGTTCACCCGCGCCTATGTGGGCTACGTCCACGCCATCGGCCACAACCTCGGCGGCATGTACGGCATCCCCCACGGGCTTGCGATGTCCGTGATCCTGCCCTACGTTCTCGACTATTACGGCAAGACGGCGTGGTTCCGTCTGGCGCGTCTGGCCGAGATCTCCGGCGTCTGCACGCTGGGCTCCGACGAGACCAAGGCCAAGGCCTTCATTCAGGCGATCCGCGACATGAACGCGCGCATGAACAATCCCGACGGCTTTGAGCAGATCAGGGAAGAGGATCTGCCGACGCTCGTCAAGCGTGCGCTGAAGGAAGCGAACCCGCTCTATCCGGTGCCGAAGATCATGAACGAAGCGGACTGCGAAGCCGTCATCCGTCAGCTGATGAAGTAAAACGAAACCAACAAAAAAAGACCGCTGCATGTCGCAACATGCAGCGGTTTTTTTATCTTATAGCTGCGGCAGAACCGCTTTTTTCAGATAGGCCGCGATCGTATGGAACAGCAGGATCACAAACCCGAACGGGCCGCGGTGCACTTCGCCGCAAAGGGGACAGGCCGGCGTCTGCGGCGGTTCCTCGGGCGGGGTCTCCGGTTCGGTCAAGGGCGCGCCGCAGCGCGTGCAGCAGCCGTTCTCGTCCGGCTCGGTGTGGCCGAAGGCCGGCAAGGTATAGGCCGCCGTTTTCACCTCGCCGCAGTCGGCGCAGGTCAGCACCACCTCGCCCGGCGACGTGCAGCTCCGTTCGGTCAGCTGCGCCTGCCAGCGGTGTTCGTTCGGCACGCAGGGGCCCATGGCCTCGTAATCGACGTAGCAGTAGTCCAGATCGACGTAGGTCGAGCCCATGCCGTAGACGCTGCCCTTGCCGCCGTTGGAAAACTGCCACATCTCGCAGTCGGGCTTTTTGCCGCCCTCGGGGTCCTGATTCTGAAAGGTAAAGGTCTTTTTGTTCTGGTCGGTCGTGTAGCAGGTCCAGCGGGCAATCCAGCGGCTGCAGTTTTCCAGCCGGGTCAGGTCCATCTCACTCGTGGAATGATTCAGCGAGCAATAGACGCCCACGCGGTAGCCCGCGGCGGCAAACATGTGCAGCTCGATCAGCATCAGGTCGGTCAGCGCTTCGCTGCTGAGGGCAAACACGCTGCTGTCTTCCACGTCCAGAAACAGCGGATAGGTCAGCGCCTTGCCGCCCAGCGCCGCCAGCGCGTCCTGCGCCTCCTTCACGGCGCCCTGCGGCGTGGTGGCGTACATATAGACGTAGGCGCCGAGGGGAATCCCCTGCGCCGTTGCGGCGGCGTAGTTGGTTTCAAACGTCGTGTCCTTGCGGTAGGCAAGGCAGCGCAAAACGGCGAACTCCACGCCGGCCTGTTTCGCTTTGGCCCAGTCGACCGTCCCCTGCCAGCGCGACACGTCGATTCCCCTGCGGGCAACGCTTTGCGCGCCCGCGCCGAACGGCAGCGCCGAGAGCAGTATCACCAGCGAAAGCACCATCACACACCACCGTTTCCATCGTTTCATGCGGCCGCCTCCTTTGAAGTCTGTGGTCTCATTATACACAAGGGGCCGCAGCGGGTCAAGAAACAAAGCGTAAACAGATTGTGACCTTCTTTTCTTTCATGGGAAAAAAAAGAAGCAAAAGAAAGCGGCGCGCCCCGCGTCCTTCCAAATTCCAAATTCCACATTCCAAATGGAAAAGCCGCCCCACACGGAGCGGCTTTTGCAAACAAAACTTATTCTTCTGCCTCGGCTTTCGCGTCTTCAATGACCTTCTGGGCCACGTTGCCCGGCGCGTCTTCATAGCGCGCGAAGGTGAGCGTGAAGTAGCCGCGGCCTGCGGTCACGGAGCGCAGCATGGTGGAGAAA
>JAEEUW010000086.1 GCA_016290665.1 Clostridiaceae bacterium
ATCATCCTGGCGGATATCCGTCCCCTGCAACGCAGTATTTCACAAATAAGCGCGCCGCTGCGGCTATATGATCCCTTATTTGCGCCGCCCTTGGGGGAGCTGTCATTGTGCGTAGCGCAAAGACTGAAGGGGTCAGGGCGCTTCTTGAGTGGTGAGTGGCTAGTGGTTAGAAGTGCGCTTGTAGCGGTCGGCCCATGGCCGACCGGTTGACAGTCGTCAGTCGACAGTCGTTAGTCGACAGTCGTTAGTCGTTAGTTGTTAGTTGTTAGTAAAAAAGCCGCCCTGCCGGGCGGCTTTGCTGTTGACTGTTGACTGATGACTGTTGACTGCTGACAGATCAATAATTCTCCGTGTGCACTTCAAAATACGCCTGCGGATGATTGCAGACCGGGCAGACGTCCGGCGCCTTGGTGCCGACCACGATATGGCCGCAGTTGCGGCACTCCCAGACCTTGACCTCGCTCTTCTGGAAGACGGCGGCGGTCTCCACGTTGTGCAGCAGCGCGCGGTAGCGTTCCTCGTGGTGCTTTTCAATGGCGGCCACGCCGCGGAATTTTTCGGCAAGCTCCGGGAAGCCCTCTTCTTCGGCGGTCTTTGCAAAGCCCTCGTACATGTCGGTCCATTCAAAGTTTTCGCCGTCGGCGGCGGCCGCGAGGTTTTCGGCCGTGGTGCCGATGCCCTCGAGCTCCTTGAACCAGAGTTTGGCGTGCTCCTTTTCGTTGTCGGCCGTTTTCAAAAACAGCGCGGCGATCTGCTCGAAGCCTTCCTTCTTCGCCTTGGACGCGAAGTAGGTGTATTTGTTGCGGGCCTGGCTTTCGCCCGCGAAGGCGGCCAGCAGGTTCTGTTCGGTTTTGGTGCCGGCATATTTGTTTGCCATAATGCTCCTCCTTTACTTATACGTCCTTTTTCCAAAGGCCGTGCAGGTTGCAGTATTCATAGGCGGCTTTCACGTCGTCGCCCGCGAGCGCGAACACGGCGACCGGTTCGCCCGTGGGGTCGAGGTCCTTTTTCTGGAAGCCGTGCGCGGTCTCGAGCACGATCCACGCAATGTGGTGCGGCTCGGTCATCGGGTGAATCACGCTGCCGACGGTGACGGTCACTTTGTCGCCGTCAACGGCGATCACGGGGACGTGCTTTTCCGCCGCGGCGTCCACCGACCCGGGGACGATCTCTTCCATTTTCTGCCCGCAGCACATCACGGGCACGCCTTTGTTTTCCATGTAGCAGATGATGTTGCCGCAATGGGCGCAGCGATAAAATTTCATATTGTCTCCTCCTTGTGTTTGTTTGGCTTCATCATAGCACTTTTTTTGCAGTTTGTCAAGTCCCGGTCCTCTGCTTTTCTTTGTGCCGCTTCCAGAAGAACCGGCCCACGTAGACCGCCACGCCGACCGGAATGGCGCAGATGATGAGCTTCACCAGCAGGTGGATCGGGATGTAGTCGTAGATGCCGTCGCCGAGGATCGTGAACAGCACCACGCGCGGCAAGATGCCGAGCAGCGACGCGGCAAGATAGCGCCAGAAGCGGCACCGCGACGCGCCCCAGAACAGCGAGACAAAGTCGATCGGGAACACGGGCAGCGCGCGGATGGAAAGCAGCGCCGGAAAGCGGTTGCCCACGTCTTTTTCCAGAATCTTTTGCCCCGCTTTGTTCTTTTGCAGCAGCTTCGTCACGTAGTCGCCGCCGAGGAAGCGCCCGAGGAAATAGGTCACGACCACTTCCAGCAGAATGCCGACGCCGTTGACCGTGATCGCGAGCCAGGTGTCGAACGCCATGCCGACGTAGATATAGATCAGCGACGCCGGAATCACAAACAGCACCGACTTGACGAGGTAGATGCCCCAGATGGCGCAGACAGCCGCGGCAAGGCTGGCGCTCTTTGCCACCAGCGCGCGCACGTCGATGTTCCTGAGCCGGTCGTAATAGACCACCGCCAGCACGAACAGCGTCAGCGCCACCGCCGCCCGCAGCAACAGCAGCAGAATGTCTCTGGTGTCCTTCTTCATCGGTTTACCAGAGCGCGTCTTCCCGGAGGATCTTTTTGCAAAGCGCCAGCACGCAGCCGCACAGCGCGTCTTCGGCGCGGTCGTTCATTTCGGTGTAATCTGACGCCGAGCAGTCGTCCGCGTCGTCGCTGATCTGCTTGAGCGAGCAGAACGGCACGCCGCTGCCTTTGCAGACCTGCGCAATGGCCGCCGATTCCATATCGAACGCCGTGAGCGAAAACAGTCGCTTATACTGCTCCTTTTTGTCCGGGTCGGCCAAAAACAGGTCGCCCGTGCCGACGGCGCCGACGTGGATTTCCGGCAGCGCCGCTGCGAGCGAAAGCAGCTGCGGGTCCGCGTCGATCGCCTGCTTGCCCAGCGGGCGGCCGATCGGCGTCAGGTCAAAGTCGCATTCCCGGAACGAGCTGCCCGCCACGAAATCGCCGCGGCGCACGCCGGAGATGGCGCCGGCCAGGCCGGCGTTCAAAATGACGTCCGCGCCCTGCGCAATCAAAAACGCCGTAGTCTCGGCGGCGCAGACCTTGCCGATGCCGCATTCCACGCCGCGCAGCAGCAGGGTGCGGTCGCCGTCGGAGAGCGTGAACGAGGCGGCGCGGCGGCCGCGGGCAACGAACTGTTCGCCCGCGTACCGTTCCACCAGGCGCAGAAACGGCAAAAATTCCATTTCGTCAGCGAACACAAGACCGATTGTTTTTTGCATAGGTACCAGTCCTTTCACCGCGGCGGCCGGACGGGGCGGCGGAAACGCGGCGTCTTTTCTTCTATTATAATGAAACCGGGCGCGTCTGTCAATTCCAAAGCGGCGGCATAGGATGAAACAAGGGGCCTTTCCGCAAGGAAACCTTCGCGGCGGCGGCAAAGCGGTGATACGTCTGTATCCTTGGGGAGCCGCGCTGCACAGCGCCGCCGCTTACAGATAGACGCATCGGAATATGAATTTTTTGTGAAGCGGGACTTGCAAATTCCGTCCGGGTCTGTTATAATATGGTTTGGAACAAAAAGGAAAGAAGGATTCTTATGAAAAAAATCATTGCGATTGTGCTGTGCTTCCTTGTTGCCTGCACGGCGTTTGCCTGCCTTGTTTCTGCCGAAAGTGAAGAACCGACCAAGGATCCCTATGAGACGGATATCCCGCAGGTCATCACCAACATTGCCGGCGGCCACAGCGCCGACCACCAGAAGGAGCTCGGCGACGGGCTGAAGTTTTTCCGCATCCTGACCGAAAACATGCTGAAATTCGCGAAGGACGCCGCCGCTGCGTTTGACCGCACGGTGGAATGGCTCCGGAGTTTCAACATTACCGATCTGTTTGCAAAGCTCTTCAAAAAATAACCGTACCGCCCTCCCGTGATAACGGCGTCAGGAAAGCCGACACGGCTGCTGCACGCCGCGGGCGATAATACGTTGAAAAAGAAGAACAGGAATCGGGCATGGGCAAAGCCCCTTCAAAAAACCGAAGAAAAGCAGGACGCACGTTCCTTTCGGCGCCCTGCTTTTTTGTTGTTTTCCTTTTGCGCTTCGCGGAATACAACGCCCCTTTTTGCGATTCACTCCCTCGAAACCGTTATTCACTCCCGCGCGCTTGCATCCGAAATACGGGTATGCTATACTGAACACGGAAAAAGGCAAAAGGAGCTGATACCATGAGAATCGCCATTTGCGACGATGAAGCATTTGAAAACGAAACCCTGCGCCGGCTGATCGGGCAGTATGCCGCGCTGAAGGACGGCGAAATCCGCGTGGACGCCTTTACCGAAGGAAAGACGCTGCTGCGCCAGCCGCGCTACGACCTCTATTTCCTCGATTACAAGATGGAGGAGATGGACGGCATCGAGGTGGCCAAGGGGCTCAGAAAAAAGTTCAACAACGCGGTGACCATCTGCTATCTGACAAACTTTGACGGCGCGGCGGAGGAGATCATCAACAACCGCATCCACGCCGACGGCTTTCTCAAAAAGCCCGTAGACCGCGACCTGCTGTTTGAAAAGCTGGATCTCTTCTATAAGATGTCGTTCTTCACACGGTTTGAGCTGCGCAAAGCCAACTCGTTTGAAACGATCTATGCGCAGGACATCGTTTACGCTTCGGCAGACAACAAGCGCGTGCAGCTGCATCTGGCCGACCGCACGGAGACGTTCAACTATCTGCTGCGGGATCTGGAAAAGATTCTGCAGGACTGCGGCCTGTTCTACCGCATCCACCGGTCGTATATCGTGAACTTCATGTACGTCCGGCGCTATGACAGCACGGGTGTGGAAATGGAAAACGGCGACAAGCTGCCGCTGAAATCGCACGGGTTCAAAGAAAAATATCAGGACTACATCTTCTCCCAGCACCGTTGAAAGGAGTGATACGATGCACGCGATTGCAGAAATCATCCGGCTCTCGCCCGTGGTATTCGGGCTGGTTTCGGTCGTCAACAATCTGCTGCTCGTGGGCGGGTGCGTGCTGGTCAGTCTGGCGCTGTTCCGCGTCACGCTGCGCAGGCCGCCCTTCCCCTATCTCTTCAGCGCGCTGCTTTGCTTCGGCGTCGGCGTTGCCCGCCCGCTCTGTGCGCAAAGCGAAAACGACTGGATGATGAACGTCTTTTCCACGCTGCTGCTTTTGCTGCCCTTCGCCTGCATGGCGATCCACTTTCGCCGCAAGGGGCTGTGGAAGGCGATGCTCGTGGTGTTCGGCTACACGTTTGTGGAATCGGTCAAGTATATCCTGCTCTATCTGTTCTTCCGCTTTGACAACGCGGCGCACGACGAGCCGGTGGAAATGACCGTGGAGCTGTTTGTGGACGCCGGCTTCTTTTTGGCGGCGCTCGCGTTCTGGCTGCTCTATGCGTCGAAGCGCGAAATCACGCTCACGGTCTCCCGCGGCGGGTCCGCCCTGTTCTTGCTGGTGGTGGCAACGGTGGCCGTCTTCATGGTGTCGCTGGGTCTGCTCTCCGGCTCCTACACCGGCGGCAACCACGCGGAGTTCATCTTCATGCTGCTGAACATTCCGCTCGTTTCGGCCAGCATTGCGTTCGGCGTGGCGCTTGCGCTGCGGGCGCGGTCCAAATCGGACATCTACCGCGCCCAGCTCGACATGCAGGTGAAGCACTATGAATTCATGGCGCAGATGAACGACGACCTGCGCATGTTCCGCCACGATTTTCCCAAGAAGATGCGCCCGCTGATCGCCTATCTGGACGAAAACAACACCGAAGAGGCGCGCGCCATGGCCGAATCCTACGCGGGCTATGTGGCCAGAACCGGCGAACGCTTCCGCACCGGCAACTACCGGCTGGACACGGTGCTGTTCTGCGAGCAGCAGACCGCGGAGCGCGACGATATCACGATCAACGTGCCCTACGGCACGGTCTTTCCGAAGGACGGCATTGAGCCCGACGACCTTTATACGATCTTTCCCAACGCGCTGGACAACGCGATTGAAGCCTGCCGTAAGGTGGAGGGCAAGCGCGTGATCGACTTCATGACCACCGTGACGGACGACACGGTATATGTTACAATTCGTAACCCTGTTGCCGGCGAAGTGAAGTTCAAGGGCGGCGAGCCGCAGACCGACAAAGCCGACACGCGCAGCCACGGCTACGGCTTCCGCAGCCTGAAACGCGCCGCCGCGCACTACGGCGAAGACAACGTGAAATGCAGCGTGAAGGACGGCGTGTTTGAATTAAGGCTGGTGCTGAAATTTGCAGATGGCCAGAAGACAGATAGCCAGAAGACAGAGGACAGAAAATAGGCGCAAAAAACTTTTTGGCGATTCACTCCCTTGAAACCGCTTTTCACTCCCGCGCGTTTGACAAGCATGCTTCTTTGTGCTATGGTGGACGCAAGGGAATCAACCAAAACCATTTGAAGGAGGACTTCTCTATGAAGAAAACAAACAAGCTTTGGCTTGCGCTGCTGCTGACCGTTTTGGTTGCGGCGCTGCTCGCCGTGGGGTTTACCGCGGCGGCGGAAGGAGAGACGCCCGAAATCGTTGACAGCGGCGAATATACCGATTCCAACTCAGGCGGTTTCATCACTTGGTCGCTCAATCAATCCGGCACATTAACGATAGGAGGAACAGGTACGGTCAACAGCTCGCCTGCGCCATGGGAAACCTATCAGGAGAGCATTCAAAACGTGATTATGGAAGAGGGCATCACGTGTATCGGTTCCTCTGCGTTTTCGGGATATCGGAATTTGCAGGAAGTCGTTTTTCCCGAAAGCCTGCAAGCGATTGAGTATTATGCTTTCTATGCTTGTTCTTCTCTGCGCTCGGCTTCTTTCGGCACGAATCTTTCTTCTTTTAATAGCGGAGCGTTTGATGGATGCAGCGCACTGACGCGATACGAAGTCAGTGAATCCAATCCGAATTACAGCACCGAAGCGGGCGTTCTTTTCAACAAAGAGAAAACGGTTCTGGTGCGGTATCCCTCCGGTAAGATCGACGAAGACTATACCATACCGGAAACTGTGTCGGTCATTGGAAGTCAAGCGTTCAGCGGCGCAGGCCATCTGCAGGGTATTGGTTTGTCGGCAAATATTACGGAGATCGGCAGGTATGCGTTTGCATACAGCGGTCTTACGGACATTACCATTCCCGAGGGCATTACGCGCATAGAAACATGTACGTTTTCCAGCTGCGAAAACCTTCAAAACGTGGTTCTGCCGGAAGGCGTCACGTATCTCGGGGACAGTTGTTTCTCCGACTGTAAGAATCTACAGCATATTACACTTCCGGAAAGCTTGACAGCAATTGGTCAGAGCGCGTTTAAAAGCTGTTCCTCTTTGACTGCTGTCGTGATTCCCAAAAATGTTACATCGATCGGCAGTCGAGTCTTCCACGAGTGCAGGACGCTGTCCTCTTTGACCGTTGCACCCGGCAACCCGACGTTTCACACGGAAGGCAACTGCCTGATCATAACCGAGCGAAAGCGGCTCATTGCAAACGCGATCCCCTGTGAAATACCTTCCGATGGCAGCGTAACGGCAATCGGAGACTTCTGCTTCTGGTATTATAACCAGAAGAGCCTGACGCTCCCGAAAAGCATCACAAGCATATCCTCCTGGTCGTTTTGGTTCTCGGGGATTTCAGAGGTCTACTATGACGGAACGGTTGAAGAATACAAAGCCATAGCAGGAATAAAAGAAACCCTCAGCTTAACGAAATATCGTGTGCATTTTACTGCTTTTGACGAGCCGCAGATCATCGCGTCAGGCTATTGCGGCGGAGAAGGCGACGGTTCAAACGTGATGTGGACGATCGACAGCGAGGGGCTGCTGACCATCAGCGGCACGGGAAAGATGGGTCCTTACGTGCAATCCTTCTTCTATTATGATTCTGTCCGGACCGGCGTCATCCATGAGGGCGTCACAACCATCAATACGTATGCCTTTTCAGAGTACACAGCTTTGACCGAGCTGACGATCCCGGCCAGTGTGGAGATCATTGCGGATATGGCGTTCTACCATAACGAAGGGTTGAAAAAAATCAACATTCCTGCAGATAGCCGTCTGACAACAATCGGCAAGGGCGCTTTCTCCAGTGTCTGGAACCTTCAGGAAATCTTCGTTCCCGCCGGTGTAACATCGATCGGCGCGAATGCAATTCCGACCTGGACAGTGATCTGCGGATATGCAGGATCGGCCGCCGAAACCTATGCACTGGAAAACGGCAATACGTTTATTGCTCTTTGCCCGTCCAATCACGCCAACGCGCAGACCCTGGCCGCCGCCGACGCGACCGCGACCGCCCACGGCCACACCGCCGGCGTCTGGTGCCCCGACTGCGAGACCTGGCTTTCCGGCGGCGAGGTGATCCACAACCACCTTGGCGAACAGACCGTGATCAAGCCGGCAACCGACACCGAGGAGGGCCTTGTGGATATCGTCTGCACCGTCTGCGGCGAAACGATCCGCTACACCGCCAGCACGACCGGCCCGGAGCCGGATGAAAACGGCAACACCGAGGGCGGCTTCTGGCAGCGGATCACGGGCTTCTTCCGCGGCTTCATCGACTGGTTCCTGCGGCTGTTCAAGTGGTTCGGCAAGAAATGATTGTCATTCCCGCGTGTTACGTCCCCGGCTTCGGCCGGGGATGTTTTTTTCCACCTCATCCGTCAGTGCGCATCACGCAGCCGTGGCGGCGGTGGCGAAGTGGCCTCTCCCACCACGCGCCTGCGGCGCGCGGTCCCCCCTCCCCAAAAGGGGAGGGCAAGAGAGCTTCGGGCTTGCCGCAAGGTTTGCGTAATCTGATTCTGCCTTGCCGCAATGCCGCACACAAAAAAACAAGGCGGTCAAAAACCGCCTTGTCTGTCCGTTATGCTTACACGCCGCCGCCGACGGACCCATCCCAGGTATCCACGTTGGTGGCTTTCTTTTCTTCTTCGTCAAACCAGCGCACGGTGACGGCCTTGGTCTCGGTGAAGAAGCGGAACGCGTCCTTGCCCAGACAGTGCAGGTCGCCGAAGAACGACTTCTTGTGGCCGGTGAACGGGAACACGCCCACGGGCACGGGGATGCCCACGTTGACGCCGGTCATGCCGCCGTCGGTGTGCTTGGTGAATTCGCGGGCATAGTAGCCGCTTTGGGTGAAGATGACCGAGCCGTTGGCGAACGGGTTGCGGTTCATCAGCGCGAGACCCTCTTCAAAGTTCTTGACGCGCTTGATGCAAAGCACGGGGCCGAAGATCTCCTGCGTGCCGACGGTCATGTCCTCGGTCACGTGGTCGAGAATCGTGGGGCCGATGTAGAAGCCGTTTTCATAGCCCTCCACCTTGACGTCGCGGCCGTCGAGCACCAGCTCGGCGCCCTCTTCCAGGCCCTTGTTGATCCAGCCGAGCACGCGCTCTTTGTGCTTGGCAGAAACCACGGGACCGAGCTGGCTTTCGGGCTCATAGGCGGGCCCGACCTTCAGATCACTGGCGTATTGCTTGATCAGCGCAACCAGCTTGTCGGCAATGGATTCCTGCGCCACAACCACGGGCAGCGCCATGCAGCGTTCGCCCGCGCAGCCGAACGAGGAGTTGATGATGCCGCGGGCGGAGCGTTCCAGCGCCGCGTCCTCAAGCACGAGGGCGTGGTTCTTCGCTTCGCACAGGCACTGCACGCGCTTGCCGTTGGCGGCAGCGGTGGAATAGACGTGCAGGCCGACCTTGGTGGTGCCCACAAAGGTGATGCCGCGGATATCGGGATGCCGCAGGAAGATGTCGGCTTCCACGCGCGAGCAGGTGACGAGGTTCACAACGCCCTTGGGCAGACCGGCCTCGACCAGCAGCTCGCACAGACGCATGGCGGTCATCGGGGTCATGGAGGCAAGCTTCAGGACGATGGTGTTGCCCGCGGCGATGCAGCAGGGCGTCATCCAGCCCATCGGAATCATGCCCGGGAAGTTGAACGGCACGATGCCGGCGAACACGCCGACCGGCTCGTAATAGAGCGTGGTGTCATAGCCCGAAGAGGTGTCGCGCATGGCGTCGCCGAGCGTCAGCGACGGGGCGGAAAGCGCCAGCTCCACCGGCTCCTTGACCTTGAGAATGTCGCCCTTGGCTTCCGAAAGCACCTTGCCGTGCTCCAGCGCGCAAAGCGTGGCCAGCTCGTCCATGTGCTCGAGCAGCAGCTCGCGGAATTTATAGAGCACCTGCACGCGCTTCATAACAGGGGTGTTGGACCACGCGGGGAAGGCCGCCTTCGCGGAAGCGATGGCCTCCTCCACTTCCTCCTGGGTGCAGCAGGGCGTGCGGGCGATCACCTCGCCGACGCTGGGGTTATAGACGTCCATGTATTTGTCGGTCTTGGACGTTTTCCATTCGCCGTTTGCGAAGTATTTGAGTTGTTTGATTTCTGCCATAGCGTGTAACTCCTTTACATCTTAGATTTACCTTTCTATATTAAGCCATTTTGTAAAAAAAAATCAAGTGAAAACCGGAAAAAGAGCCGCCAAAACGCAAAAACAACAGGATGCGGATTCGTGATCCGCACCCCGTTGGTTGCGTTTTACTCTATTCCTTTGTTTGGTGGCATTTGTCGCGCATAGCGCAGTGTTCACAACCGCAGCCGCAGGAGGTTTGCCCTTTCCGTT
>JAEEUW010000087.1 GCA_016290665.1 Clostridiaceae bacterium
GGCGGTTCATGTCGGTGGGGTTAAAGTCGATGGCGACGCGGCCGATGGGGATCACGTCAAGGGGTTTGCTTTGGTCAAATTCGATGTACTTCATACGGGCAACACCTTTCTGAGCATAGTTTTTAAAACATAAAACAAGCTGTCGAAGAACATGGCTGTTTTTTGCGACAGCGTTTTTGCGGGGGCATAGTACGGATCGGGAACGAACGATCCGTTCTGATAGGAATAGACCTGATTGTCATACTGCGTCACGTCGTCTTCGTGCAGCGTAATGACGCGCATGCCGTAGGGGCCTTCCTTGGCGAATTCACAGCCGTAGGTCATGTTCAGCTCGATACCGTCATATGTGCCGCTGAAGCCGTCTTGATGCATATGGCCGAAGAAGGCGGCGATCACGTCGCCCTGCTGCTTCCAGTTGGCAAATTCATCGCTTTCGCCGGTCTCGCTGTGATAGACGGTGCTGAAAAAGCCGTGCGCCGTGTCGGCGAGCTTGTAACAGCGGAAGGCGTCGAAGTCCGCAATCAGCACGCCGTCGGGATCGTCTTTGCCGCAGCGTGTGAACAGGCGGCTGATCTCATCTACGGGGATATGCTGAAATACGAAGGCGGGCACGGCCTTGCCGTTTTGGACCTTCTGCGCCTCGCTGTCGGCTTTGTACCAGTCGAGCGACGGCGCGGCGACGCCGTCGCGTGTGCTGTCCATGCAGTAGACATTCAGCTTCACGTCCTTGCCGTTCCGGTCCAGGAGCGGCAGGCGATAGTCGATCCCGTCGCTGCCGTCGCTCATATCAACGGTCAGACAGTGGGCGTAGTTTTTATAAAACGCTTCCCATTCGGCGTTGGAGACACTGACCTTGTAATCGTTGTTGACCTGGGTCAGCGCAAAGGGCACGCCGCTGTTTCCAAAGATTGACAGCACATAATCCGCCGCCCGGAATGCGTTTTTTCGCGTCTTTTCTTTGTTTCCCAGCACAACAACGCCTTCCCAGATGCCGAAATCGTCCTTGAAATCGCCTTGCCGGGTGTCTTCCACCAGATCGCCGGTGAAGACGATCAGATCGGGCTTTGCCGTTTCAATCGCTTTTTTCAGAAACGGCTTCAGCTCGTGCGCAGGGTACTGGTCGTCCTGCGTATCGGTCAGGTGCCGAATCGTGAACGTGCCGTCGTTTTTGAACCGCAGCGCGGGCGCGTCCTCTGCCGCCGATGCGGGCAGGATGCAGACAGCCAGCGCGAGCAGCAGACTCAGACAGGCGGCAGCGAAGCGTTTGGTTCGTTTCATGCGTGACCTCCGGTGGCAAAGATTTCAATGTGCTTCTTTGCGTTTTCATAAGCGCCGCGGATCTCGGCTGAATGCAGGTCATAGTAGCCCTTGATCTCGCCGGCGGCATAAGCTTCGCGCACCGAACGCTCCACGGCGTCGAAGGTGGCGGTGGCAATATTGATCTTCTTGATGCCGGTCTTGTAGCAGCGGACGAACTCCTCGGGCAAAATGCCCGTGCCGCCGTGCAGCACCAGCGGAACCTCCACCAGATCGCGGATGCGTTCCAGAATGTCAAACCGCAGATGCGGCGTGTCCTTGTAGTTGCCGTGGGCGTTGCCGATGGCGACGGCCAGCGCGTCCACGCCGGTTTCGCGGGCAAAGCGCTCCGCCTGGGCGGGGTCGGTGCAGCGCATGGCGATATCCTCGCTGCCGTCCTCGCTGCCGCCCACGCAGCCGATTTCGGCCTCCACGGCGGCGCCGTAAGGACGGGCCAGCGCGGCGACCTGCCGCGTCATGGCGATGTTCTCTTCCAGCGGCAGATGGGAGCCGTCGAACATCACCGACGTGAAGCCGAGCGAAAGCGCCAGCTTGATTGTGGGCAGGGTCAGGCCGTGGTCCAGATGGACCGCAACGGGCACCGCCGCCTCTTTGGCTGCGGCTACCATCAGCGGGCCGATCAGGGCGAGCGGGGAGTGGTTCAGCCGCACCTCGGCGATCTGCAGGATGATGGGCGCCTTCGTT
Organism: Clostridiaceae bacterium; assembly: GCA_016290665.1. GTDB lineage: Bacteria > Bacillota > Clostridia > Oscillospirales > Acutalibacteraceae > UBA6857. The sequence continues at coordinate 2,002 of JAEEUW010000087.1, forward strand.
TCTTCGGCGGCGGCGATCACGCCGCGCACCATTTCCATGTTGGCCACGCTGAACGAGCCGACGGCATAGCCGCCCTCCTGCGCGCCGCGCAGCAGATCCTTCATATTGACAAGCATAGGGGCACCTCTTTATTCAATGGATTTGAGCGATTCGACCATGTCGACCTTGCGCAGGTTGCGCATCAGGATCAGGTTGACCAGCATCGTGAAGCCCATCGACAGCAGCGTGGCCCAGACGAAGGCCATGACGCCGGCGTCGCGGCCGAAGCGGATCAGATCGACTTCGCCCACGAGGATGACGATGCGGTGCAGACCGATGCCGCCCAGCAGACCCAGGATGGTGCCGATCAGGCCGAGCAGGATGTTTTCGCGGAAGATGTAGGACGCGACCTCCTTGTCGTTGAAGCCGAGCACCTTGATCGTGGCGATCTCCTTGATCCGTTCGTGGATGTTGATGCTGGACAGGTTATACAGCACGATCAGCGACAGCAGACCGGCCGAAACGACCAGCACGATCACGATGTAGCCCAGGGAATCGAACACGTTCTTCACGGTGTTCTGAATATCCTCCTGATAGGCGAGGGCGCTGATCGAATATTCCGCCATCATCGTTTTGGCCAGCTCGTCCTTCTGCTCGGGCGTCAGGTCGTAGGCCAGGTTCGCGGTGATGTAGTTGTACTGCGGGTTCTGTCCGAACAGGGCGGTATAGACCTCCTTGGACAGATACAGATAGTGGAACAGATAGTTTTCGGCGATGCCGGCCACCGGCACGGCAATCTGCGTGTCGTCGTCCAGATTGACCTGAATGGTGTCGCCGACCGAAAGGCTCAGCTTGCGCGCCAGCTTGTTGGTAATCACGCAGCCGTGCTGCGGCAGCGGGATCGCCTCGCCGGTCTTTTCGTTGCGGATGTCGATATAGTTGGGCAGCGCCTCGGCGTCCTCGGGCACCATGAGATAGGTCTCCATCTTCTTGTCGCTGCCTGCGGCGGTGGTGTCGAACACCTTCATGTAGGTCAGGTTTGCGTTCCGGATCTCCGGCCGTCCGCGCACGAAGTCCAGCGCGTCGCAGTCCATGACGGTGGTGTCATAGGAGCCGTTGGTCACGATCTGCATATCATAGCGCAGGATCGGGTCGTCGCTGGTGAACTGCTCCTCCAGACTCGTGTTGATGCTCTTGTCGAGGCCAAAGCCGCCGACCAGCAGCGCCGTGCAGCCGAACACGCCGATCACGGCCATGATGAAGCGCTTCTTGTTGCGGAACACGTTGCGCCAGGTGACCTTCCAGGTGAAGCTCAGCGAGCCCCACAGTTTGGGGAATTTTTCCAGCAGCACGCGCTTGCCGCCCTTGGGCGCCTTCGGGCGCATCAGAGAGGCGGAAGGCGCAACCAGGCTCTTGTAGCTGGCGCCGTAGGCGGCGAACACCGTGGTCAGAATCGAGATCAGAAGGCCCGGGATCGCATAGGACAGGCGGTATTTGATCATCAGCGGCGGCACGTCGAACATGATGCCGTAGGCCGTCGTGATCGCGTAGGGGAACATGGCGAAGCCCAGAAGCGACCCGGCCACGCCGCCGATCACGCTGGCGGTGGCGGCATAGAAGATGTATTTGAACACGATCTCCTTGTTGTAGAAGCCGAGCGCCTTGAGCGTGCCGAGCAGGGTGCGTTCGTCCTCCACCATACGGGTCATGGTGTTCAGCGAAACGAGCGTGGACACGATGAAGAAGAACCACGGGAAGATGATGGCCAGCGCGGCGGTGCGGCGGGCGGTGTTGCCGTATTCTTCAAAGCCCTTGAGCGCCTCGTTGCGGTCGTTGACGTACCATTTGGCCGTGTCGAGACCCAACAGGAACGACTTGGCCGCGTCCAGCTTGTCCTTGGCGGCCTGCAGCTTCGCGTAGGCGTCGGCCTTCTGCTTGGCGAACTCCTCCTTGATGGTGGGGGCCTTTGATTTTGCAATCTGCAGGTTCGTTTCGTAGTTGGTGATCTGGTTCTTGGCGTCGGTCAGCTGAGAAAGCACTTCCAGTTCGCCGAACTGAATATCGTAGTTTGCGCCGGTCAGTTGCTTTTCGGCGGCGTTCAGTTGTTCTTCCGCCGCGGCAAGCTGCTCGCGGGTGCCCTTGAGCTGCTCCACCATCACCTTGGCGTTGTCCAGCTCCACCTTTTTGGCGGCCAGCACGGCCTTGGTGTCGGTCAGCTCGCGGCGGGTGTTGGCCAGCTGCAGCTCCAGCGTCTGCAGCTGCGGCTCCAGATAGGCCGCCATCTCTTCCGCCGTGCCCACGGCGGTCAGGGAGTTGATGGAGCTGATGATATTATCTACCTCAACGCCGACAAGCCCCGACTGTTCAAAGCGGTTGATGATGTCGCTGACCTGCGTGCGTTGGGTGGAATCAAGGTTTGAAATCGCGCCGCGGGTGGTGCCGATCAGGTTTTCCAGATAGTTGACCGTGGTCATCAGCGTGGTGACCTGTGTGTTGGCCACGTTGTATTCCGTCTGGGCGGTTTTGAGTTCGGTTTCGGCGTTGGCGTATTGGTCGACCTGAGCCTTGGCGGCGTTGTATTCCGCGCGCTTTTGCTCATAGGCGGCGTACTGGGTGGAATGCTCCAGCTTGCTCTGGCCGATCTTCTGGTTGGCCTCGGCGGCTTTTTCGTTATACTGACGCTTGAACTCCGCCAGCTTGGCGTCGCCGTTTTCCGCCATATCCAGCACGGTGGCAACCTGCTTTTCGGCTTCCTGAATCTTTGCGTCGGTCTGCTGCTTGGCTTCGGCGTAATCGCGGTCGCCCTTTTCCACCTCAGACGTATATTGCGCGCGCAGTTTGGTCACGCGCGGCGCCAGGCAGTCCTGCGAAATGGAGGTGATGTATTGCACGTAAGGGGCGATGTAGGCTTCGTATTCCTCGGAATACGGGTCCAGCGTGTCGGTGCCCTGCAGCTTGATGGAAAGGCTGCTGTAATAGTCGTTCTTGAAGTTTTCCTGCGGAATATAGATGAAGGTGCCCAGCTTGCCGGTGCCGATCTGGGTGTTGCCGCGTTCAAAGTTGATATACAGGGGCGTACGGATGATGCCGGTGATGGCAAACTCCTTGTTGTGCAGGGTGCCGTCGATGTCCGTGCCCGCGCCCTCGATCGACACGACGGCGCCGATCTGGAACTCCTCGGGCGTGGAAAGGTTGCTGGCGTCCACCAGACACTGGTTCGCCTGGGTGGGCCAGGCGCCCTTCAAAAGCTGCGGGCGGTTCAGGAAGGTGCGGTCGTCCGCGCCGGCTTCTGCGTTGGCCGCTTTTTCAACGTCCAGCCCATAGGCGCGCACGGTCAGCTCCGAGCCGTCCAGCTCGCTGACCTTTTCGCCGTTGACGCGCAGCACGCCGTCCACAAATTTTTCGCCGCTGACCTGTTCCACACCCTGAATGCCGGCAATGACGCGCACGTCGTCGTCGGTCAGACCGGCGGTGGAAATGATCTGCAGATCCATCGCGTTGGTGTCCAGATAATACTGGCGCACCGTATCGAGCATATCCGGGGCCGTGGCGTGGATGCCGGCAAAGAAGCTGACGCCGAGCGCCACGATGGCCACCAAAGAGATAAAGCGCGATTTCGTGCGGTCGATCGTGCGCAGCGTATCTTTCATTAGCGCTTTGTTCATGACGTTCTCCTTACCACTCGAGCATATCGACAGAAACCGGATGATCGTTGACTGCGATCTGGATCACGCGGCCGGAGCGCATGGTGATGATGCGGTCCGCCATACCGGCGAGCGCCTGGTTGTGCGTGATCACGACGACGGTGGTTCCCGTTTCGCGGCAGGTGCGCTGCAGCAGCCGCAGGATCTGCTTGCCGGTGCGGTAATCGAGCGCGCCGGTCGGCTCGTCGCAAAGCAGCAGCTTCGGGTTCTTGGCCAGCGCGCGCGCAATGGAAACGCGCTGCTGTTCGCCGCCGGAAAGCTGCGAGGGGAAGTTGTCCATGCGTTCGCGCAGGCCGACCTTTTCCAGCACCTTGCGCGGATTGAGCGCCTTCTTGCTGATCTGGCTGGCCAGCTCCACGTTTTCCAGCGCCGTGAGGTTCGGCACGAGGTTATAGAACTGGAACACGAAGCCCACGTCGTAGCGGCGGTAGTCGATCAGCTCGTTCTTCGACAGGTTGTTGATCAGCCGGCCGGCCACGCGGATTTTGCCGTCGTCGCAGCTGTCCATGCCGCCGAGCATGTTCAGCACGGTGGATTTGCCGGCGCCGCTTGCGCCGACGATCAGGCAGAATTCGCCCTCTTCAATCTGGAAGCTGACGCCGTCCACGGCGGGGATCACGATCTCGCCTGCGGTATAGCGCTTGTATACGGAATCAAATTCGATAAAGCTCAATGTCGGACACTCCTTTGTCGCGTTTTAAAAAGGGATTCTTATCGGTCGGAAGCTCCTTGTGCGGAACGCTTCTTTGTTACTCTTTGAAATCCTTGCTCGTGTTGGTGTAGGTCTCGTCCTTCACCGCGCCGCCGGTTGCCTCGTCCTTGACCAGCACGCGGCATTTGTACTTCTTTTCGGTGGTGTAGCCCTGATAGATCATGCAGGTCTGCGCCAGCGTCTGCGGCAGCACGTCGGCGTTGGGGTCCATCATGTAGGCGTTGCCGTCCACCAGAATGACCACTTCGGAAAAGCCGGCGCTGTCGTAGGTTTCAATGCCCTTGAAATAGGGGAAGGTCTTGTCGTCCAGCAGCCCGTAGAGCGTTTCAATGACGTCCATGCCGACGTTCGTCAGCAGCAGGCGGTGCGAAAGGTCGCTCATCACCAGCACGGCAACACCCTTATCCTTGTCGATTTCGGCGGAATAGAACCCGCGCGATTCGGCCCAGGCGGCCAGATTCTTCGTCTGGTCGTTTTTCAGGAACGCGAGCGGCACCTTGATCGTGACGCTGCCCTTGGGATAGGGGATCGTGCCCGGCTGCGTAAACGCGGGGTTGGTGACGGCCGCTTCCACAAAAGCTTCGCTTGTCGGCCCGCCGTCGCCCTTGCCGCAGGCGGCAAGCAGCAGAAGCGAAGCCAGACAAAGACTCAGCGCAATCATTCGTTTCATAACGATAACCTCCGGAAAAATGTATGATTTCCGACGCAGAGCGTCATGCTGATATTATAATAAACTTGTTTTAAATAACCTAAAAGATTGAGGTGTAGAAATATACACTTTATCATAGCACACCCGCGCTCAAATTTCCAGCCAAAACGCAAAATTAATCGCAAAAAACCGACGATTTTTTCGGCCCCGAAAAGGGTTCTGTGAAAACTTACAAAAAAAAGACGATATTCAGACAATCTATATTAAAAAAAACAATAGACAAAAACAGCCAAATTTGTTAAAATCAAATGAATGCAAATGCGGTTTTCGCGCTTGCAGATTCAATTTGCAAATATTTTTTTGGAGGAATGATTCCGATGGGCAAAAAATTTGTTTATTTGTTCAAAGAGGGCAACGCTGACATGAGAGAGCTGCTCGGCGGCAAAGGCGCAAACCTTGCCGAAATGACCAACCTCGGTCTCCCCGTGCCCCAGGGCTTCACCATCACCACCGAAGCCTGCACCCAGTACTATGAAGACGGCCGCCGCATCAACGACGACATCCAGGCCGAAATCATGGCGACGATCCCGAAGCTGGAAGAAATCACCGGCAAAAAGTTCGGCGACGAAGAGAACCCGCTGCTGGTCTCCGTGCGTTCCGGCGCCCGCGCCTCCATGCCCGGTATGATGGACACGATCCTCAACCTCGGCCTCAACGAGCGCGTGGTCAACGTCATTGCCGAAAAGTCCAACAATCCCCGCTGGGCGTGGGACTGCTACCGCCGTTTCATCCAGATGTTCTCCGACGTCGTGATGGAAGTGGGCAAGAAGTACTTTGAACAGCTCATCGACAAGATGAAGGAAGAAAAGGGCGTGAAGCAGGACGTCGAGCTCAACGCGGACGATCTCAAAGCGCTCGCCGGCCAGTTCAAGGCCGAATACAAGAAGCAGCTCGGCAAGGACTTCCCCGACGATCCGAAGGAGCAGCTCTTCGAGGCCATCAAGGCCGTGTTCCGTTCCTGGGACAACCCGCGCGCAAACGTCTATCGCCGTGACAACGATATCCCCTATTCCTGGGGCACCGCCGTCAACGTGCAGGCCATGGCGTTCGGCAACATGGGCGACGACTGCGGCACCGGCGTTGCGTTCACCCGCGACCCCGCCACCGGCAACAAGGGCCTGTTCGGTGAATTCCTCACCAACGCGCAGGGCGAAGACGTGGTCGCCGGCGTGCGTACCCCGATGCACATTTCCGAAATGGAACAGAAGTTCCCGAAGGCATTCAAGCAGTTCAAGGAAGTCTGCGCCATCCTCGAAAACCACTACAGAGACATGCAGGACATGGAATTCACCGTGGAACACGGCGAACTGTTCATGCTCCAGACCAGAAACGGCAAGCGTACCGCGAAGGCTGCGCTCAAGATCGCCTGCGACCTTGTGGACGAAGGCATGCGCACCGAGCAGGAAGCCGTTCTGATGATCGACCCGCGTAACCTCGACACGCTGCTGCACCCGCAGTTCGACGCGAAGGCCCTCAAGGCTGCCGCGCCGATGGGCAAGGGTCTCGGCGCTTCTCCGGGCGCTGCCTGCGGCCAGATCGTCTTCACCGCCGACGACGCCGAAAAATGGCACAACGACGGCAAAAAGGTCATCCTGGTCCGTCTGGAAACCTCTCCCGAAGACATCACCGGCATGAAGGCCTCGCAGGGCATCCTGACCGTCCGCGGCGGCATGACCTCCCACGCGGCCGTTGTGGCCCGCGGCATGGGTACCTGCTGCGTTTCCGGCTGCTCCGACATCGTGATGGATGAAGAGAACAAGAAGTTCACCCTCGGCGGCAAGACCTTCCGCGAAGGCGACGTCATCTCCATCGACGGCTCCACCGGCAACATCTACGACGGCGCGATCCCGACCGTGGACGCCCAGATCGCCGGCGAATTCGGCCGCGTCATGGGTTGGGCCGACAAGTACAGAAAGCTCAAGGTCCGCACCAACGCCGACACCCCGGCCGACGCGAAGAAGGCCCGCGAGCTCGGCGCAGAAGGCATCGGCCTTTGCCGTACCGAGCACATGTTCTTTGATCCGGACCGCATCGCCGCGTTCCGCGAAATGATCTGCTCCGACACCGTGGAAGAGCGCGAAGCCGCCCTTGCCAAGATCCTGCCGATGCAGCAGGCCGACTTTGAAGCCCTGTATGAAGCGCTGGAAGGCTGCCCGGTCACGATCCGCTTCCTGGATCCCCCGCTGCACGAGTTCGTGCCGACCGAAGAAGCCGACATCGAAGCGCTTGCCGCTGCCCAGGGCAAGAGCGTGGAGACCATCAAGGGTATCATCCAGGGTCTGCACGAGTTCAACCCGATGATGGGTCACCGCGGCTGCCGTCTGGCTGTCACCTATCCGGAAATCGCCAAGATGCAGACCGCTGCCGTCATCCGCGCTGCGATCAACGTCAAGAAGGCGCATCCCGACTGGGATATCGTGCCCGAAATCATGATCCCGCTGGTGGGCGACACCAAGGAACTCAAGTATGTCAAGAAGTTCGTGGTGGAGACCGCCGACGCCGAGATCGCCGCCGCCGGCAGCGACCTCAAGTATGAAGTCGGCACCATGATCGAAATCCCGCGCGCGGCCCTGACCGCCGACGAGATTGCGAAGGACGCGGAGTTCTTCTGCTTCGGCACCAACGACCTGACCCAGATGACCTACGGCTTCAGCCGCGACGACGCGGGCAAGTTCCTTGACGCTTACTACAACGCCAAGATCTTCGAAAACGATCCGTTCGCGAAGCTCGACCAGGTCGGCGTCGGCAAGCTGATGAAGATGGCTGTCGAACTCGGCAAGGCTGTCCGCCCGACGATGCACTGCGGCATCTGCGGCGAGCACGGCGGCGACCCGACCAGCGTGGAATTCTGCCACGAGATCGGCCTCGACTACGTCTCCTGCTCCCCGTTCCGCGTGCCCATCGCCCGTCTGGCTGCTGCCCAGGCTGCGATCAAGAACTGAGGAACAACGCGTTAAGCGA
>JAEEUW010000011.1 GCA_016290665.1 Clostridiaceae bacterium
ACTGCCCAAACGGCACAGGGTATCCGTCAGGATTACCCTGTGCCGTTCAGATTGTTCGGACAAAAAATATCAGGCAAAAAACTGCTTTGCACCGCAGCGGATGTGATTTTTGCGAAAGACAAGGCGCAGGGGGCGGATCATCCTGGCGGATATCCGTCCCCTGCAACGCAGTATTTCACAAATAAGCGCGCCGCTGCGGCTATATGATCCCTTATTTGCGCCGCCCTTGTCCGGGCGTTTTTTTGCAGACAGCAGGATACGGGGACGCGGGCAGCGTCCTTTTTTGATTCACAGCCTTCCCCGCGTGCTGTTGACTGTTGACTGTTGACTGTCGACTGACGACTATTTGCCAACGCAGAAGCGCGAGAAGACCTCGTCCACCACCGCGTCGCTGACCTTTTCGCCGGTCAGCGCCAGCAGGGCGTCGATCGCGTCGTCGATGGAAACGTTGACCGCGTCGAGCGTCATGCCGCTATGCAGATCCTCGATCGTGCGGCGCACGGCAAAGAGCGCCTGCTCGGCGTTCTGCTTCTGGCGTTCCGTGGTCAGCATGGCGGCGGCGGGGTCCAGCTCGGCGGTGCCGAGCAGCCGTTCGGCCGCCTGCTCCAGCGCGTCCAGCCCGTCGCCCGAAAGCGCGCAAAGCTCCACGCAGACCGGCAGCCTTGCTTTTAAAGCGGCGGCGTCGGCCTGCCGCGGCAGGTCGCTCTTGTTGAGCACGCCGACCGCGCGCTTGCCCTCGCACAGGCGCAGGATCGCCTCGTCCGCTTCGTCCAGCGGGCGCGACAGGTCGAACACGGCGAACACGAGGCCCGCGCGGTCGCCCGCCTGCCGGGCGCGGTCCACGCCGATCTGTTCCACCACGTCGTCCGTGGCGCGGATGCCGGCCGTGTCGGCCAGATGCAGCACCAGATCACCCAGACGCACGGTCTGTTCCACCACGTCGCGCGTGGTGCCGGCGATCGACGTCACGATGGAGCGGCCGAAGCCGGAAAGCAGGTTCATCAGCGCCGATTTGCCCACGTTGGGCTTGCCGAGGATGGCGGTCTGCACGCCCTGAGTAACGGCGCTGCCCGCGTCGAACCGGCGCAGCAGAGCCGAAAGCTCGCCCTCCACGCTCTGCAGCGTTTGCAGCAATTCGCCGTTTTCCAGCTCTTCAATCTCGTCGTCGGGGTAATCGACCCAGGCGGCCAGCTGGGCCGACAGCGCGACCAGCGACTGGCACAGGGCGTTCATCTTTTTGCTCAGCGCGCCGTCCAGCGCGGTCAGGGCCGCTTTGGCCCCCTGCTCGCCCTGCGCGCTGATGATGCCCATGACGGCCTCGGCTTCGGTGAGGTCGAGCTTGCCGTTGAGGAAGGCGCGCTTGGTGAATTCGCCGGGGCCGGCCGGCACGGCGCCGGAAGCGAGCACGGCGCGCAGCACCTGCTGCAGCACGAACAGGCCGCCGTGGCAGGACAGCTCCACAACGTTTTCGCCGGTATAGCTCTTCGGCGCGCGGAACACGAGCGCCACGCATTCGTCAAGGTCTTCCCCCTGAAACGCCACGCGGCCGTGGGCGGCGCGGTAACCGCCGAGCCCGCGCAGCGGCGTGGGCCCCGTGGGCCGGAACAGACGGTCGGCAATGGCAATCGCGTCGTCGCCCGAGAGCCGGACGATGCCGATGCCGCCCGCCGCCTGCGGGGTGGAGATGGCAGCAATGGTCTGAGACATATGAGAACCCTCCGTTCGGTCAGGAAGTCTGGGATGCGTCCTTTGCCGAAGCGGGCGCGGGACGCTTTTTTTCGGGCAGCTGGGCAACCAGAATTGCGGCAAACATGACAAGGCAGCCGACGCCTTCGCGCGCCGTGGGCACCTCGTGCAGCACAAGGAAGCCCGTGAGCAAGGCGAACACCGATTCGAGGCTCATCAGCATGGACGCGAGGGTCGGCTCGGTGCGCTGCTGGCCGAGGATCTGCAGCGTGTAGGCCACGCCGGACGACATGATGCCCGAATAGGCGATGGATCCGGCGGCGCTTTTGAGCAGCCCGGGCGTCACGTCCTCGAACAAAAGCATGCCGACGCCGCACAGGATGCCCGTTACAAGGAACTGCATGCAGGAAAGCTTCACGCCGTCCACATGGGGCGACATATGGTCGATGATGAGGATGTGCACCGCGTAGACCGCCGCGCAGCCGAGCACATAGAGGTCGGAGCGCTGCACGGTGAAATCGCCCTTGATGCACAGAAGATAGAGGCCGAAGACCGCCGCCGCGGCGCAGAGCCAGATCAGCGGCCGGATCCGCTTGCGCAGCACCACGGAAAAGATGGGTACCAGCAGGATATACAGCGCGGTGATAAATCCCGCCTTGCCCGAGGCGGTGCCGCGGTCGATGCCGAACTGCTGCAGCAGCGACGCCGCGCACAGCGCGAGACCGCACAGCAGGCCGGCCTTGAGAAAGTAGCGCTTCTGCGCTTTCGTTTGCGCCGCAAAGGCGCCTTTTTTCTTTTTCACGGCGTCCGTGCAAAGAATCACTGGCAGCAAGAACGCGCTGCCGAGCAGCGAACGCAGCGACATGAACGTGAAGGGCCCCACGAACTGCGCGCCCGTGGACTGCGCCACGAAGGAGCTGCCCCAGATCACGGCGCAGAGCGTCAGCAAAAGGCTGCCGACCAGATTGTTGCGTTTGGGCTGCGGCATAGGCTTGTCCTCATTTCCGATAAAATCAATTCAGGGGCAGATCAGGGTTTGTCGGCCTGCTCCGCTTTTGCTGCCTCCATGATCCTGATGACCTGCGTGAGCACCTCCATGGCGCTCTGGTTCAGCATCCGCACCGAAAGATAGGGCCGTTTGGCGGCGCTGACCATCACGCGGCCTTTCATCAGCGTGCCGAGCATGGAGATATAGACGGGCTCGATGGTTTCCAGAAAGATCAGCAGGCTCACGCCGCGCTGCGAGATCTCCGTGATGCCGAGCGCCGTGGCCCGCGCGCGGATCAGCGCCACGTCGCACAGGCCGCGGACGCTTTCCGGCGGTTCGCCGAAGCGGTCGATGCATTCGTCGATCACGTCCAGCACGTCGTCCTGCGTGCGGATGGCGGCGATGCGCTTATAAAGATAAATGCGGTTCTTCACGGAATCCACATACGTTTCCGGGATATGGGCGTCGATGGCGACGTCGATCAGACAGCCTTCCTCTTCCTTCGGGGCCGCTGCGCCGGTCTCGTCCTGCACCGCCTGCGACAGCAGCTGCAGATACATGTCGTAGCCGACGGCCTCCATATGGCCGTGCTGCTGGGCGCCGAGCACGTTGCCCGCGCCGCGGATTTCCAGATCGCGCAGGGCGATGCGGAAGCCGGAGCCGAACTCGGTGTATTCGCGGATGGCGCTCAGCCGCCGCTGCGCTTCGGGCGACAGCTGCTTTTGCGGCGCATAGGTGAAATAGGCGAACGCGCGGCGCGCGCTGCGGCCCACCCGCCCGCGGATCTGATGCAGCTGCGCGAGGCCCATGCGGTCGGCGTTTTCAATAATCAGCGTGTTGGCGTTCGGCACGTCCACGCCGGTTTCGATGATCGTGGTGCAGACGAGAATGTCGATCTCGCCCTCCAGAAGCTGGCGCCAGACCTCGCTGAGCTGGTCTTCGCTCATCTTGCCGTGGCCGCCGCCGATCCGCGCGTCGGGCAGCAGCCGCTTGATTTTGCCCGCGGTCTGCTCAATGGTCTCCACACGGTTGTGCAGATAATAGACCTGCCCGCCGCGGCGGATCTCGCGATCCATCGCCTCGCACAGAATGTCCATATCGTGGGGCACCACATAGGTCTGCACCGGGTGGCGGTCGGCGGGCGGCATCTCGAGAATGGACATATCGCGGATGCCGGTCATCGCCATGTTCAGCGTGCGCGGGATCGGCGTGGCCGACAGCGTGAGCACGTCGACCAGCGGGAACCGCTCCTTGAGCGTTTCCTTCTGCCCCACGCCGAAGCGCTGCTCCTCGTCCACAATCAGCAGGCCGAGGTCCTTGAACGCCACGTTTTTGGCAATGATCGCGTGCGTGCCGACCACGATGTCGATACTGCCGCGTTTGAGGCCGTTTTTGATCTTGGTGCGCTCCCCCTGCGTGCGGAAGCGCGAGAGCATTTCGATTTCCACCGGGAAGCCGTCGAAGCGCTTTTTGATGGTCTGATAATGCTGGAACGCGAGGATGGTGGTGGGCACGAGGATGGCGCACTGCTTGCCGTCGGCCACGCACTTGAACGCCGCCCGCAGCGCCACCTCGGTCTTGCCGAAGCCGACGTCGCCGCACAACAGGCGATCCATCGGATAAGGCCGCTCCATGTCGCGCTTGATCTCGTCGATGGCGGCCAGCTGGTCGTCGGTCTCGTCAAAGGCGAAGCGGCGCTCAAAATCGCTTTGCATGTCGATATCGGGCGAAAACGCAAAGCCTCTGGCGCCGAGCCGCGCGGCATAGAGCTTCGTCAGCTGGGCGGCCATATCCCGAACGGCGGCGCGCACGCGCGACTTGGTCTTTTTCCAGTCGTCGGAGCCCAGCCGGTTCAGCTTGACGGGCTTGTCGGTGTCGCGGGGTGAAATATACTTGGAAACAAGATCGAGCTGGGTCACCGGCAGATACAGCACATCGCTGCCGCGGAAGTTGATCTTGATGAAATCCTTGACCTTGCCGTCCACGGTCATGGTGCGGATGCCGTCGAACATGCCGATGCCGTGGATCGCGTGCACCACGTAGTCGCCGCGGGCGATCTCCTCGAGCGAGGTGATGCTCCTGCCCGCCTTGAAGCGGCGTCTGGCCTTTTGCGCCGCGGCGGAAAGCCCGGCCCTGCGGTGAGTGAAGACCGAAAAGCGCAGCGCCGGATAGGAGAAGGCGCCGGAAAACACGCCCGGAATCACGTTGACCCGGCCACGGAGAAACTCGGCCGGCACGACGGAGAAATACTGGGCGGGCACGCCCTCGGTTTCCAGATCGTAAGCCAGCTCTTTGGCGCTTTTTTCGGTGCCGGCGGCAACGACGACGGTGCTGTTTTTTTGCAGCGCGGGCTGCAGATCCTCCAGAAGATACGACAGCGTACCGTCCCACGGAGCGCCGCCCACGGCCTCAACCGAGGCCAGCGCCTTCACCGGCACGTCAAAGCTGCCGCGGGCCAGATTGTCGAGGAACACGGCGCCCGGATCGGTATAACGCGCCAGCAGCTGCGCCGTGGTGAGCGAAAACGGCTCGAGCCCCTTGCAAAGGCAGCCCTCCTCGGCCATCAGGCGGACCTCCTCGAGCAGCAGCTTCTGCGCGCCGTCCATGCGCTGGCGCACGCCGGCGGTTTCGCAGACGAACAGCAGCGCGTCCGCAGCATAATCGAACAGACTTTCCGGCTTGTCATAAGCAAGCGCAAGGTATCGGTCCACACAGGGCAGGCGCACGCCGCTTCTGAGCGTTTCGATGTCCTGCGCCAGCATGGTCTTCGCCTTGACGCTCCCCTTGCCCTTGAACGCGGCGGAGAACGCCTCCAGCTTTTGCAAAAGCGCTTCGTCCGATTCGAACAGAACCTCCGTGGCGGGCGTCAGCGTCACCTCGGCCAGCCGTTCGTCGCGGCGCTGGGTCTCGGGGTCGAACGACGCGATGGCGTCCACCGTGTCGCCCCAGAATTCAATGCGCAGCGGTTTGTTCGCGTGCGGCGGAAAGACGTCCAGAATGCCGCCGCGGCGCGAAAACTGACCCGAGAAATCCACCTGCTCCACCCGGGCGTAGCCCGCGCGCAGCAGCGTCTGCACCGTCTGTTCAATGTCGCACGCTTCGCCCTCGCGCAGCACGGCGGTGGCGCTTCGCAGCGCCTGCCGCGGCAGCGTCAGCTGACAGGCGGCCTGCGCCGTGGAGACCACGACCTGCACCGCGCCGCTTTGCAGCGCCCAAAGCACGCCGATGCGCGTCTGCTCGTATTCGTGCGAAGCGCTGTCGCTCGTGCGGAAATGAAAATCGCGCGCCGGATACAGCGCCGCCGTGCAGCCGAACGCGCAAAGATCGTCGCGCAGCCGGCTGGCGGCGTTTTCGTCGGGACAAAGCACCAGCGCCGGGCGCGCCAGGCTTTCGCAAAGCGCCGTGATCCAGTGGGCCTTGTGGACGCCCGAAAGCCCCAGCACGCCGAGCGGCGTCCTGCGGTTTTGCAGCGCGTCGCACACGGCGTTGTATTCCCGGCTCTGCCGGAGCAAGGCGGTAAAAGCGGACATGGGTTTTCTCCTTTTCGGAACATGCAGAAAGCCCCGTTTTTGCTAACGGGGTGGGTTTATGGGGTAAATGAACTGTTATATTTTACACCGCGCGGGACGATTTGTCAATCAATCGGCGGGATTTTCAGCGCGTTTCGGACAAAGCAAAGGGACTGAACCCGATTTGACAAAGCCGTCGCCTTGTGATATAATGAACAATAGTTTTGAACCTTTGGCGAAAGGAGGGCGGAATCATGCGAAAAGGAAGAAGACTCGTGGCGCTGCTGGTCGTGGTGTCGATCCTGCTGTCGTTCGGGTGCGTCTGTTTGCTCTATGCCTATCCGGCGCACACGCATACCGGCCACGGGGCGCACTGCGTGCTTTGCACCATTGCGGCGAACGTGGGGAATCTGATTCAGACGACGCAGGCGCTGACAACGCTTTTTGTGCTGATCCTGGGGCTGGTCTGTCTCGGGTTGCTTCGCGCCCTTCGAAGGGAAGCGGAGTCGCGGCAGGTGGTGACGCCCGTTACGCTGAAAATCAAACTCAGTTGGTGAAGACACGGAAATAAACGGGACCGTTTCAGCCGGTCCGTTTGTTGCTGTGTCTATAACTTTACCCTTTTTTACCCGAAGGAGACTGATTTTGATGAAAAAGCTGATCGCAGCGGCACTTGCGGTGCTGCTCATACTGACCTGTTTTGCCGCCTGCGGCAAGACGCCTGCCGCGCCGGATGATTCCACGGCGCCGGCAAATGATAAAACCAAACTGAACGTCGTCTGCTCCATCTTCCCGCCCTATGACTTTGTGCGCGCGATTGCGGCCGACCGTGTGGATCTGACCCTGCTGCTCGATTCCAAAACCGACCTGCACAGCTACGCCCCCACCGCGGACGACATCATGAAGATTTCGAACGCCGACCTGTTCGTCAACATCGGCGGCGAATCGGACGACTGGGCCGAGGACGTGATCGCTTCTGCCGAAAACGAAAACCTCCGGGTCGTTTCTCTGATCGACCTCGTCACCGCCGTGGAGGAGGAAGCGCTGCCCGGTATGCAGGAGGAGGAAGAGGAACACGAGGAAGAGGAAGGTCCGGAATATGACGAACATGTCTGGACGTCGCTCAAGAACGTCATCATGATCGTGCCCGCGCTGACCGACACGCTGTGCGAGCTGGACGAAGCGAACGCCGCGTTCTACCGCGCGAACTGCAGCGACTATCTGGAGCGCCTGACCGCGCTGGAGGCGGAATATGCCGCCGCGGTCGGCAAAGCCGCGCGCAAAACGCTGCTGTTTGCCGACCGGTTCCCGTTCCGCTATCTGGCCGACGATTACGGCCTGACCTGCTACGCCGCGTTCTCGGGCTGCTCGGCGGAGACCGAGGCGAGCTTTGAGACCATGACGATGCTGGTCGACACGGTGAAGGAACAAAACCTGCCCTTTGTTCTGATGATTGACGGCAGCGACGGCTCGGTGGCCGAATCGGTCAGCCGCCAGAGCGGGGCCGCGGTCCGCGTGCTCAACTCCTGCCAGTCGGTCTCGGGCGACGATATCGCGGCTGGCGTGACCTATCTTTCCATTATGAAAGACAATCTGGACGTGCTGAAAGAGGTGTTGGGCTGATGGAGCTGCTTCGGCTCACCGACGTCAGCGTCGGCTATGAGGGAAAGCCCGTTGCGTCGCACCTGTCGCTGACGCTTTCACAGGGCGATTACCTTTGCATCGTGGGCGAAAACGGCGCCGGCAAAAGCACGCTGATGAAGACGCTGCTGGGGCTGCGCACGCCGCTTTCCGGCACGATCGCGTTTTCGGATGCGATTGCGCACAACGAGATCGGCTATCTGCCGCAGCAGACGCAGGTGCAGCGCGACTTCCCCGCCACGGTGTGGGAAGTGGTGCTCTCCGGCTGCCTCAACCGGTCCGGCCTGCGCCCGTTCTACAGCAAGGCGCAAAAGCAGGCCGCCCTGCAATGGCTGGAGCGGCTGGACATCGCGCACCTGAAGAACCGCTCCTACCGGGCGCTTTCGGGCGGCCAGCAGCAGCGCGTGCTGTTGGCGCGGGCGCTTTGCGCTACCAAAAAGCTGCTGGTGCTCGACGAGCCGGTGGCGGGGCTCGACCCCATCGTGACGGCCGATCTCTATGCCCTCATTCAGCGGATCAACCGCGAAGAAGGCGCCACGATCATCATGGTCTCGCACGACATCGCCGCCGCGCTGCAGTATGCCACCCACATTTTGCAGGTGGGCGGCAGCGACAGCTTTTTCGGCACGGTGGAGGAGTACCGGCAGTCCGAGCTCGGCCGGCTGTTCCTTGGAAAGGCGGGTGAGGGCCATGCTTGAAAAGCTGCAGTCCTACTTTGCCTATGACTTCGTCCGGTTTGCCCTTGTCGTGGGCGTGCTGGTGGCGCTGTGCGCGGCGCTGCTGGGCGTCACGCTGGTGCTGCGGCGCTATTCCATGATCGGCGACGGCCTGTCGCACATGGCGTTCGGCGCCATGACGGTGGCCATGCTGTTTTCGATTGCGCCGATCTGGCTGACGCTGCCGGTCACGGTGGTCTCGGCGGTGCTGCTGCTGCGCAGCGGCGGCAAGCTCAAGGGCGACGCGGCCGTGGCCATGCTTTCGGTGTCGTCGCTCGCCATGGGCTATCTGCTGCTCAACATCTTCAAAAACAAGAGCGCGAACCTCAGCGGCGATGTCTGCGCCATTCTGTTCGGCTCCACGTCCATCCTGACGCTGAAAAAAAGCGACGTCGTGCTGTGCGCCGTTTTGGCGGCGGTCGTCATCTTCGTCTATATCTTCTTTTATAACAAAATCTTTGCCGTCACGTTTGACGAATCGTTTGCCCGCGCCACCGGCACGAACGCTTCGCTTTACAACACGCTGCTGGCGGTGATCACCGCCGTGGTGATCGTGCTTTCGATGAACCTCGTGGGCGCGCTGCTGATTTCGGCGCTGATCGTGTTCCCGGCGCTGTGCGGCATGCGGCTGTTCAGGAGCTTCCGCGGCGTCATTGTCAGCGCGTCGGTCATCTCGGTCTGCTGCGCGCTCGGCGGCATTCTGATCTCGATCCTCTACGGCACGCCGGTCGGCTCCACCATTGTGGCGGCGGACCTCGCGGTTTTCCTTGTTTGCGTTATCATCGACCTTATCAAAGGAGGCAGAAAAGCATGAAAAAACTGACAGCTCTTCTTCTGGCGGCTCTGCTCGTCTTCGGCCTTTGCGCCTGCGGCAGCACCCCGAATCAGCCCGCCCAGCCGGATACCACCGCGCCGCCGAGCGGCAACGTGGATCAGATCACCGACACCACCGACAGCGGGACCCCGCTGACTGCGCCGACGAACGGCGCCGACGTGACCACGTCCTCGCTTGCCGTGAGCGAAAACGAGCAGGAGCAGGAGGCCGCGGCGGCCAAGCTGGCGGACTATGACGTGGATATCGACACCATGGGCCTCAACAACAACATGGTCACCGCGCAGATGACGGCGATCAATCAGGACCCCTCGTCGTACCTCGGCAAGCGCATCCGCGTGACCGGCGTCTATGACCAGACCTATTATGAGCCGACCGATAAATACTACAACTACGTGCTCGGCTATGACGAGACCGGCTGCTGCGCCGCGTGGGGCATCGAGTTCTACGGCGACGCGGTGCCCGAAAAGATTGAGCCCTACACGTCCATCTCCATGGTGGGCAAGATCAGCACCTATGACGAAGAGGGCATCACCTACACGTTCATCGACGTGGAGCACTTCGCGATGGGATGATGGCAGATGGCCGGAAGCCAGATAGACAGAGGGCCAGAAAACAGAGAAATAAGAAAGAAGGGGCTGCGCAAGCCTCTTCTTTTTTTCTCAATTCTGTTTTTCTGGTTTCTGATTTCTGGCTTCTGATTTCTGGCTATCAGGCTTCCGGCCATCTTACAACGCATTTATCATGCTCATTAAACCATACAGATAGGCCATGCCGGCGCTGGTGCGCGTAAAGACGTTGCCGAGCAGCACCATGTGCGCGCCGGACAGGGTCGGGAACACGTGATAGACGCCCCTGGAAAAGCCCTTCTTTGCAAGCGCGGGCGAGGGCGGCGCATCCACCGTGTCGCTCTCTTTGTCGAACGGCGCCGTCTCCGAAATCGTGTTGACCAGACCGTCGTTCGGCTGCCAGCGCTTGTCGAGCACCATGCCGCCCTTCGTCACGGTGTTCGTGTGGCCAAGCACGTAGACCAGCGGCACAAAGAAGCTGTCACAGAAGCGGCGGTCGGGCACGCGGTGGGTGCCGTCGTCGCTGTCTTTGGTGGCGTCGTGGGGCACTGAGAAGTAGTAGACGTCCGGCACGGTGCGGATCGACTGATTGAGCAGCACGGACTGGTCGGGATCCATATCCCAAAGGCCGGTGTCGGGCGCGGCCACCTCGCCGGAGGCCACGTTCGCCATCTTGCCGAACCAGAAACGGCTCAGCTTTTTCGGCAGAGCGCGGACCGCGTCGGGCAGCTTTGCGTATTTCCGGTCGACCTGCGCGTTCAGGTAATCGCCGATCTCCTCGAGCGCCTGGTGGTTCATGGCCAGCGTAGTGCCGTTGAAGGCCGCGGAAAGCCCCGTGATGGAATAGATCCAGTCCGGTTTGCCGCCCTTGAAGAAGTCGGACAGCGTGCCGTCGGTCGTGGCGGCAATCTCCGCCGTGCTGCCGTAGGCCAGGATGGACGCGAACAGCGTGCTGGTGGGGCCGCCGAAGCTGTGGCCGATCAGGTTGATCTTGTGTTCGCCGTCCCACCTTGGCAGCAGAGCGCGGCCGGTGTAGTCCTCGCCGTAGCGCGGGTGGCCAAACCGTTCGCTGTGCGCCTTGCCGTAATCAACGCGGGTGCCGGTCAGCTGGGCATAGAGCTCGCACGCGCGGTCCCACGCGGAGCCGACCGTATCGACCGAAGCCGAAACGGCGGTGAAGCCCGAGCGGTTGATCTTTTCGATCAGGTCGCCCGAGAACATGCCCCAATAGGTCAGCTTGTCGCTCCCCTTGTCATACCGGCCCCAGCCGAAGAAGCCGTGGACAAAGACAAAGGGATAGTTTGTTTTGTCGCTGCCGTGGTCCACGTCGCCGCCGACGGCGGGCCAGC
This sequence comes from Clostridiaceae bacterium, assembly GCA_016290665.1. GTDB lineage: Bacteria > Bacillota > Clostridia > Oscillospirales > Acutalibacteraceae > UBA6857. The sequence continues at coordinate 11,291 of JAEEUW010000011.1, forward strand.
GGATCAGACCGGTCAGCGGCGCCGTGGTGCGCACCGTCTTTTGCAGCCTGCGCATCAGCTTTGTCAAATAATCTCCCTGCATAAGGACGCTCCCCTTTTATTTGATGCCGAGATAGGCCTTGGCCTCGTCAAAATGCATCAGCGCCTTGATCAGGTCGACCAGGATCACAAACAGCTTTTTGAGGATGAAGTCGCGCGTTTTCGGCGCGGGCGTCACGGAAAGCGCCTCGTCGCTTTCGGCAAAGGCGTCCGTCTTGGTGAAGGTGAAGGTCGCCTCGGCCGCCTTGTGGTCCGAAATGCTGCGGCCCTGGTCATCCAGAAAATCGGTATAGGCGAAAGTGTTCGCTTCCACATGGATGCCGCCGCCGTCGCGATAGAGGAACTTTTCCAGCGAATCCCAGACGCCCCAATAGTCGGGCCAGCCGCCGCCGACGGTCTCTTCCCAATAGTCGAAGTTTTCATAGTTGCCGTCGTTGTGCAGCTCGACCCAGGCGTCCTTCAGGCCGCAGCCGGCATAGAGCAGCTCATACAGGCCGTCGTCGTTGCCCTGATGGATGGACGCGTTGAAGTCGCCGGTCACGATCACGGGACGGTCGGCGCCGCGCTTTTGAATCATTTCGGCCAACTGACGGAAGTTATCGCGCCGCGCTGCGCAGGAGCCCGCGTCGCCGTAGGCGTCCGCGTGGATGTCATAGAGGTCGACCAGGATTCCGTCGCCGAAATCGAGCACGGTATAGAGGACGCCCTTCGGGGTCATCTCGTCCGCGCCGTCGTCGATCACGCCGTAAAGCTGCTCCCAGGCGGTGCGCGTTTCGTTATAGACCGGCACGCGCGCAAACACGTTGAGGCCGTCGCCGCCGGGTACGCCGCCCGTGTGGTGCGTCTTGTTGGGATAGCTCGTCAGCCCGTCCGCCAGATAGCGGTGGTAGTTGAAGTCCTCCTGCACGGCGATCACGTCATAGGCGCTTTCGTTGAGCTGCCGGCCGAGCAGGGTCTGGTTGGTGGTCAGGTGCTGCGCGTCCGGCTTGCCCAGAAGGTCGTCGATGCTCGGCAGACCCGCCACGTTATAGCACAGCACGGAGACTGTTTTGCCGCCGTCCGCCGCAGAAGCACCGAGCGCGCACGGCAGCAGCGCGCAAAGCGCGCAGAGCAGGAAAACAAGAGCTTTTTTCAGTTGTTTCATAAAGATACCGCCTTTCGGTTGTTCTGTGATTATCGTACCCTTTTTCACGGGGAAAGTCAATGCGCGATCCGGTTTTTCTCTGTTTCGAAAGAAAACGGCAGGGCCCGTTTGTGCAAGATGGACAGAGACCGGCGCCCCGGCTGAAAAGTTTTTTGCCGGAAATGGGCCGCAGGACTTGCAATCGCGGGAACCTTTATGGTATGATAAATTGTCATATTAAAACAAAGGAGATTTCCCCATGAGTGTAAAAGAACTGATCGTCAACGCAGGCAGCTCCTCGCTGAAATATACGGTGTTCCGCATGCCGGAGGCCGAAGTGCTCTGCAACGGTATTTTTGAACAGCTCGGCACTCCGCTGCCGACCTTCACCCACAAGCTGCCGAACGAAAACGGCAAGCTCGTGAAGGTGATCGACAAGCTGGCGCTGACGCCCGGCGCGGACCACAGCGCGGCCATCACCACCCTGATCGACACCCTGACCGGCAAGGAATTCGGCGTGATCGAATCCATGGCCGAAATCACGGCGGTCGGCCACCGCGTGCTGCACGGCGGCGAGAAATTCAGCGGCTCCGTGCTGGTCAACAAGCAGGTGGAGGAAGCCATTCGCGAATGCATCCCTCTCGGCCCGCTCCACAACCCCGCCAACCTCATGGGCATCGAGGTCTGCGAAAAGATCATGACCGGGATTCCGCAGGTCGCCGTGTTCGACACCGCGTTTCACCAGACGATTCCCGAAGAAGCCTATATGTACGCCCTGCCGTATAAGTACTATAAGAAATACGGCATCCGCCGCTACGGCTTCCACGGCACGAGCCACCGCTACATTGCCAAGCGCACCGCTGCCTTCCTTTGCGAAAAATACCCGGGCAAATACGACCCCGACACGCTGCGCATCGTCACCTGCCACCTGGGCAACGGTTCGTCGCTGGCAGCCATCAAGGGCGGCAAATGCTTCGACACCACGATGGGCCTGACGCCGCTGGAGGGCATCATGATGGGAACCCGCTCCGGCTCCATCGACCCGGCGATTATTCCGTTCATCATGAAAAAAGAGGGTCTCACGCCCGACGAGGTGGATACCCTGCTCAACAAGAAGAGCGGTATGCTCGGTTTGACCACCGAGGACCCGAACAACGAGCCGACGTCCGACAACCGCACGATTGAGAACCGCGCCAAGGCGGGCGACCCGCGCGCCAGACTGGTTGAAGCGATGTTCTGCCACCAGCTGACCAAGCTGATCGGCGGCTTCGTGGCCGCCATGGGCGGCGCCGACGCCGTGGTCTTCACGGGCGGCATCGGCGAAAACAACCCGCAGTACCGCACCCGCGTGGCGGAAAAGCTCGCCTTCCTCGGCACCGAGATCGACGAAGTGCCCAACGCCCTCAGAGGCAAGGAAGTGGAGATTTCCACGTCGGAATCCGCCCTCAAGCTGCTGGTCATTCCGACCGACGAAGAGCTGATGATTGCGGAAGACACCTATGAGCTGACCCAGAACAAATAAACAGACGCAAAAGCCAAAGCCGCCGATCCGACCGATCGGCGGCTTTTTTCAAAAGCGAAAGAAAAAAACGCCGTTTCCTCTTGACTCTGACGTTACGTCATGGTTTATAATAGGAGCGGGAAGGGAGGCACGGGACATGACCGTACACGAAATCAGCGAGCTGACCGGCGTCAGCATCCGCACCCTGCAGTACTACGACAGGATCGGCCTTCTGAAACCCGCGGCCTATTCGCCGGCCGGCTACCGGCTGTATGACGAAGCGTCGCTGGAAACGCTGCAGCAGATTCTGCTGTTCCGCGAGCTGGAATTCCCGCTGCGGGAGATCCGCGCCGTTCTCTGCGACCCGGGATTTGACCGGCACGCGGCGCTGGAAGCGCAGATCCGGCTGCTGACAAAGAAAAAAGAACGGACCGAACGACTGATCGCGCTGGCACGCGCGCAGCTGAAAGGAGAATCTGCAATGGACTTTTCGGCCTTTGACAAAAAAGCCTATGAAGAAGAAGCCCGGAAGCGCTGGGGACAGACCGCGGCGTACCGGGAGTTTGAAGCAAAAACAGCCAACCGCAGCGAAGCGCAGGAGGACGCCCTCGGCGCGGCGTTCCTGCGCCTGTTCAGCGAGCTCGGCGCCCTGCGCGGGCAGAACCCCGGCGCCGGCGCCGTGCAGACGAAAGTGAAAGAACTGCAGCAATTCATCACCGCGCATTATTACACCTGCACCGACGACATTCTGCGCGGGCTGGGGCAGCTGTATGCCGCAGACAGCGCGTTTCAGGCGCGGATCGACGCCGCCGGCGGCGCAGGCACGGCCGCTTTCGCCGCAGAGGCGATTGCGGTGTATTGCGGCAAATAACGAAAAAGCGCCGCCCCGGCAAGGGGCGGCGCTGCGTTTCGGTTAATCGATATCGCTGAACAGATCAGTGTCTTCGCTCAGCACCGGCGGGACCGGTGCGGGCTGCGGCGCTTTCTTTGCCGCGGGCTGCTTCTGTTCTTTTTTGGCTTTCTTTTCCTTCTGGGGCTTTTGCTTTTTCTGCTTGGCTTCTCCGCTCTGCGCCAGTTCCTCCACCGTGAGATAGCGGCGCTTTTTGCGCAGGAAGATCACGCGGATCAGCAGCAGCACGAAGAACGCGCCGAGGCAGGCGCCGAGGTAAGTATAGAAGTCGGCGAGCACCTTGCGCACGATCGTGCCGCCCTGCGGAACGGTCTTGACCACGGCGCCGAGCACGTTCTCTTCGCGCACGGCGATGCCGGACAGGTTATAGACCAGCGCGTTATAAAGCTCCGGATCGGGCGAGCTGGCGTCGTTTTTGCCGAACGAGAACGACCGTGTGTCGGGGTCGACGTAGACGGCGCGTTCGCCGAGCTCCAGCGGCACCTTGCGCTTGGCAAGAATCAGATCGCCGCTGTGGATGTCGACGTTGGCATACTCGTTGGAAACGGCGAAGAAGTAATAGTCGCCGAAGGCGGATTTGCCGGTATTGACGTTCATCACAAGACGGATGGCGCCGACTGCGGCCGTGGCAATCAGGCTGAGCAGGATCAGCAGGCCGACCAGAATCTTGAAGAAGACCTTCACCTTGGAGGGACGGATCACGACCTCCTGCTGCAGATCGAGCGCGCCGAGGTCATATTCCTCGTCGTCCGCGGCGGCCTCCGGCACGGCGGGCGCTTCGGGCTCGGCCGGCGGGGCCTCATAGGCAGGCGTGAAGCGGTCGTTCTGCGATTCGTCGCTGTAGCTGATGATATCCTCAAACTGCTGCGACGCTTCGGGTGCCGGCGCGGGAGCCGGCGGCTCCGGTGCTGCGGGCGCTTCCGGCTGCGCTTCAGCCGGCGCTTCGGGCGCTTCAACCGGCGCGGCGGGCGGTTCCGGGGTTTCCGGTTCGTCGTCCAGATCGGCAAACAGCCGGTGCGGATCGAAGATCGGTTCGGGTTCCATATTGATGACGCGCTTCGGTTTCTTTTCGGCGGAAACCGGCGGCGCCGTCCCGTAATCCGGCTGCGGCACCGGAGATTGATACGGCGTGTATTCCGGCATCTTCGGCACGATCGGCTCCGGCGGCGCGGCGGGCGCAGCGGGTTCCTCAACGGGAATCTCGACCGGTGCGACAGGTTCTTCAAACGGAATCTCGACCGGTGCGACGGGCTCTTCAACGGGAAGCTCGACCGGCGCAACGGGCTCTTCGAACGGAATCTCGACCGGTGCGACGGGTTCTTCAAACGGAATCTCGACCGGCGCGACGGGTTCTTCAACGGGAATTTCGACCGGCGCGACGGGTTCTTCAACGGGAATTTCGACCGGCGCGACAGGTTCTTCGAACGGAAGCTCGACCGGTGCAACGGGTTCTTCAACGGGAATCTCGACCGGCGCGACAGGTTCTTCGAACGGAAGCTCGGCCGGCACGACGGGTTCTTCAACAGGGATCTCCACCGGCGGCATATACGGCACGACCGGAGGCGGCTCCACGGGATCCGACACAGGCGCCGATTCCGGCAGGTCAAACAGGTCGTTCGACACCTCGGACTCCGCCGACTGCTGGTGGCGGCTCTTTTTGCGCTCCTTGCGGCGGCGCAGGAACGAGCGGCGGTTGTCTTCTTCGCCGTTCTGGTCGGTCATCACGGCGATGTATTCGTCCATCAGGCCGGAGAGGTCGCCTTCCTTGATCGGCGCTTCCTCGTGGGTATAGCGGTGATAGACCGGCGGTTCCAGCGGGCCGGTCTTGATTTCAGGGAACGACAGCACGTCGTCGAACGCGCGCTGCGCCTCCTGCTCCAGCTCCTGCCTGGCCTGCGTTTCGCGGGTCTCGGCGGTCTGCTGCGCTTTGGCATAGACGCTCTGCTGCGGCGCCGGCTCCTGCGCGGAGAACTGCTTGATGAAATCATCCACCGCGCCGGAAAGCGCCTCTTTGTTCTCCCGGGCGCGCACCGTATCGGCGATGGAACGCGCCGGCGCGGTCGGCTGCGGAGCCGCCGGTTTGGGCGGCTGGGGCGCGGCCGGAGCGGGGCGGGAAGCCTGCTGTTCGGCTTTCGCTTTATCGTAAGCCTGCTTCAGTTCGTCCAGGCTCTTGGGTCTGTAGGGTGCCAAACCTCATCACATCCTTTTCAGCGTTTGCGTTTTCGGGGGATCACTGGATCCCTTTTTCCAAAACGACCTCTATCATATCCTTGATGCTTCTCAGGTTATCCATGATCATGTTGTTTTCCGTGCGGATCTGCACGGAATTTTCCATTGCCTGACGCACGATACCGCGGCTCTTTTCATTGGCATGGGCAAGGATTTCCTCCGCCTTTTCCTGCGCGGCGGCCTTGGTCTGATTGACCGTTTCGGTCAACTGCATAAACACGCTTGCCACCACTTCGTCCTTGTTGTCGGGCTGCAAGGTGAAATACATGCCTTTTTCCTTGAGGCTGGTTTCCAGCTCGTTCAGCTTGGCTTCCATCTCCTCGCCCCAGGCAATCGCGTTGCGGTATTCCTGCTGGAGCATGTTGATGTAGTTATCCACTTCCTCGGTGTTGTAGCCTTCCTGTTGCATGGAAAAAAGTTCGTTTGCCATACTTGTTTTCCTCCCGGTCAAAGTATCAAAAATTATTATACGCCATCCGGCTCAAAAATTCAACCGTCAGCGGGATATTTTATCGGAAAAATCAATCGAAATCGAACTCGTCCTCGTTCTTGAGGCGGAACACGTCGAACACCCGCAGCAGCGTCACGTCGTCGGTCACGCGCAGATAGGCTTCGCCTTCTTCATAGGGCATGACGCGGAAGATCACCACGTCGCCGTCGGACGACACCGGCGAGACCACGGCGTATTCCCGGTCGCCCAGAAACACGAGGTCCAGAAACTCATAGTCTTCGGTGCAGCCGTCGCTGTCGGTAATGGTGACAACGGCGTCTTCGTCCTCGTCGTGCAGCTGATTCAAAAGGTCGCTCATTGGTCGTCCTCCTTCGGGCGGCGTTTGGGCAGGTCGAAGCGGTAGATCTCCTGCGATTCAATGTCCACGTCCTGCACCATGATCGGCTGGATGCCGGCGTTGGCCGAAACCGTTGCCACAATCGCCTTGGCAAACGGGAACAGCTCCTTGAACGTGTCGACGTGGATGAATTCCTTTTCTACCTGCTTTTTGATTCGGAACAGCCCCACCACGGTGATCTTGACGCTCAGCACGTCGGGCTGCTCCTTGTCGAACACCTCCACCGTCATCGTGCCCTCGCAAAGATCGGGCTGCATATAGCGGACGTTGTGCGACACCTTGTTGGAAAGCTTGAGCTGCACCTTGCCCTGAATCTTGTTGTGGAACACCAGCTCGCGCACCTTGTAGGCTTTCATCTGAACATTTGCCATAAGACGCCTCCGTTATTTCTTTTTCAGATATTCGAACAGCAGCAGCGGGAACACCACCGCTTCGCGCAGATAGTTTTTGAGCTTTTCGTTTTCGGGCGACGGGGCGGCAACGGTTTCGGCCTTTACGCCGCACAGCCGGCCGATGAGCGAGGCGCGCAGCAGATGAAAATCGCTGGAAAGCACCGCGAGCCGCGGCGCAGAGAGACCCGCCTCTTCCAGCAGCCGCCTTGCGTTGGCAAAGTTCTCGAACGTGGTTTTCGACTGATCCTCCGGCAGAATGCGGCTGTCATCGACGCCGTTTTGCAGCAGAATCCCGCGGATGACCTGAGCTTCGCTCTTTGTCTGGTCGTCGTGGACGATGCCGCCGCAGGGCACCGCGAGCACGGACGGGTGCTCGCGCAAAAACGCAGCCGCCCGCTCGGCGCGCATCCGAAGGGCGGGTTCCGCCGTTTCGCCGCGCACACGGGTGCCGAGGATCAAAAGCGCGTCGGGGACGCCGCTGCAGCTGCCGCGGCTCGCTTTCGCTTCCAGCGCGGCAAAGGCGGCCCACGGCAGGGCCGCGGCGATCAGCCAGCCTCTTTTTTTCATGCCGGACACTCCTTTTTACATTTTATTCAGTATACCATAAATCAACCCTAAATGGAAGCAAAGAATGAATTTTCTTTGACATTTGTCTTTCGGCGCAAAAAAAGAGTGGACTTTTTGGTTTTTCGTGGTATAATAATAGGGATTACTCGAACGAAGCGAGGTGTGACATGAAACTCAGAGAATCGCTCGAACGCAAAGCGGCCGGGTTTACGCTGGACCGGCTGCTGAAATATATCAATAAGGACCCGCAGAAAAACATCCTGCGGCTTCTGGACCGCACGGAGTTTTTGCTCGGCGGCATCTTTCCCGCGCAGAATCTCGCCGCCATGAAGCGCGTGATCCGCGAAGGCAAGGGCGTCTATTACCAATACGCGATGAACCTGCTGCGGGACACCGACCACGACTATCTCAAAAAGTTTCTGCTGGCCGCCGGCGTCGGCGCCGGCATCCACGGCACCAAAAAGGTGCGCCGCAACCGCGAGGTCTATCACTGCAACATTCCGTTTTTGATTCTGATGGATCCCACCAGCGCGTGCAACTGCCGCTGCAAGGGCTGCTGGGCCGCCGAATACGGCCACAAGAACCACCTTTCGCTCGACGAAATGCGTTCGGTCGTGTCGCAGGGCAAGGCGCTGGGCACCCACGTCTATATGCTCACGGGCGGCGAACCGCTGCTGCGCAAGAAGGACCTGATCACGCTTTGCGAAGAGAACCCCGACTGCGCCTTCCTCGCCTATACCAACGCCACGCTGATTGACGAGGCGTTCTGCGACGAGCTGCTGCGCGTGGGCAACACGACGCTGGCGCTTTCCATTGAGGGCAGCCAGAAGACCACCGACGCGCGCCGCGGCGAAGGCATGTATGACGCGGCGGTCCGCGCGATGGAGCTGCTCAAGCGCAAGGGCGTGCTCTTCGGCATGTCGGTATGCTACACGCGCGAAAACGTGGAGATGGTCACCAGCGACGCGTTCATGGACAAGATGGTGGACCTCGGCGTCAAGTTCGGCTTCTATTTCAACTATATGCCGGTCGGCTCCAACGCTTTGCCCGAGCTGATTCCCACGCCGGCGCAGCGGGCTTTCATGTATCAATGGCTGCGCAAAACGCGAAACGGCGAAACCGGAAAGCCGCTGTTCGTCATGGATTTCCAGGACGACGGCGAATACGTGGGCGGCTGCATCGCCGGCGGACGCAACTATTTCCACATCAACGCCGCGGGCGACATGGAACCCTGCGTGTTCATTCACTTCTCCGATTCCAACATCCGCGAAAAGACGCTGCTGGAAGGCCTGCAAAGCCCGCTGTTCATGGCGTACCACCGCAATCAGCCGTTCAACGACAACCATCTGCGCCCCTGCCCGATGCTCGAGAATCCGCAGTGCCTGCGCGCGATCATTGCCGAAACCGGCGCGAAATCGACCAACCTGGAGGGCGAAGAAACCGCCGACGCGCTTTGCGCGAAATGCGACAAGTTCGCCGCCGCGTGGGCGCCGGTGGCCGAAGAGCTTTGGCAAAACAACCCGCACCCGAACCCGAAGACGCAGTTCTACCGCGACACGGAAGAGGGCAAACAGGCGATGGCGAAAACAGAATAGACAAACGCACAGCCGTCCGGGCAGCACCGGGCGGCTGTGTTCCGTTTGCAGGGTGCAGTGATAAAAACTGCCGCACCGGTTGGCGCGACAGTTTCGGTTGTGCAAAATTATTGGTCCAGCCAGCGGCAGGCGGCAACGGCAGCCACCGCGCCGTCGCTGATCGCCGTGGCGATCTGGCGCACCTGCTTGGTGCGGCAATCCCCTGCCACGAAAACGCCCTTGCCCATGGCGCAGCTCTCGTCGCTGACGATGTAGCCCCATTCGTTCAGCGGCACAACGGCTTTGAACGGCTCATTCTCGGGCACCTGGCCGATGGCGACGAAAATGCCGTCTACCGTCAGCTCCCGCGTTTCGCCGGTCTCCGTGTTGCGGATCGTGATGCCGGTCAGCTCGTCGCCGCCGTTCAGCGCATCGACCACACACGACGTGATGAAGTCCACGTTGTCCTTCTGCTTCAGCTGATCCAGCAGCTTTTGCTCGCCGGTGAAGAACGCGAGGTTCTGCACCAACGTCACCTTTTTGCAAAGGTCGGAAAGCATGACCGCCTCCTGCAGCGCCGTGTTGCCGCCGCCGATCACGGCCACCGTTTTGCCGCGGTAGAACGCGCCGTCGCAGACCGCACAGTAGCTGACGCCCGCGCCCACGAAGTCGTTTTCCCGCGCCACGCCGAGCTGGCGGTGCTTGGAGCCGGTGGCAAGAATCACCGTTCTGCCGTCAAAGCTGCCGTTTTCGCAGATCACGCGCTTGAAATCGCCGTGATCTTCAATCGCCTTCGCTTCGTCCAGCTCGATCTCCGCTTCCAGATGCAGCGCCTGCTCAATCAGCTTTTCGGCAAACTCGTTGCCGCTCATCTGAATAAATCCGGGATAGTTTTCCACCTTCGGCGAATGGGTGATCTGACCGCCGAAGGTCTCTTTTTCCAGCACGAGCACGGTTTTTTCCGCGCGGCGGGCATAGATTGCGGCGGTCAGGCCGGCAGGCCCCGCGCCGATAACGATGACGTCATACATGGGGAAACTCCTTTCTGTTCCGCGGGTGCGGAGCAAAACCAATTCGGAATTCGGAATTCAGAATTGAAAACGGGCGGTTTCCCGCCCGTTTGCTGCTTACGCGATCGTGTCGATGTATTTGCGGATGTTCGACACGTTGGTGATCTTTTCAATCCGGCCTTCCTTGCAGACGATCAGGGTCGGCGCCATCTTGACGCCGTGCTCCTTGGCAAACGCCTCATTCTCTTCGGCATAGACCTTTTCGAACGGCAGGCCCGCCTTGTTGAGGAAGCTTTCGGCCATCTTGCAGTTCGGGCAGGTCTTGGTGGCGAACAGATAGATGCCGTCCGCTTCCGCCTTCTCCGGCGCTGCGGCAGCCGGCGCCGTTTCGTCGTGCTTGACCTTATGCGGCGCGGTGGAGGTTTCCAGATTATAGAGCTTTCTGCGCTTGAACTCTTCGGCCTTGCCGTCGTTCCAGTTCTGCACCGGACGGTAGTAGCCGGTGATGCGGCTGTAGACCTCGGTGGTTTCGCCGCAGATCGGGCAGGTGTACTGCTCGCCCGTCAGATAGCCGTGGTTCTTGCAGACCGAATAGGTCGGCGACAGCGTGTAATAGGGCAGCTTGTAGTTGTCGGCGATCTTGCGCACCAGCGAAGCGGCGGCTTTCCAGTCGGGCAGCTTTTCGCCCAGGAAGGCGTGGAAGACCGTGCCGGAGGTATAGAGCGTCTGCAGCTCATCCTGAATGTCGAGCGCCGCGAAGATGTCTTCGGTGAAGCTGACCGGCAGGTGGGAAGAGTTGGTATAGAACGGGGCGCGGCCGGGCTGCGAAGCGGTGATGATGTCGGGATAGCGGGCCACGTCGTGCTTGGCGAAGCGGTAGGTCGTGGATTCCGCCGGGGTCGCTTCGAGGTTATAGAGGTCGCCGTACTGCTCCTGATAGTCGCTCAGGCGCTCGCGCATGTGGTTGAGCACGTCCTTGGTGAACGCCTGCACGCGCTCGTCGGTGAGGTCGGCGCGCAGCCAGTTGGCGTTGAGGCCCACTTCGTTCATGCCGATCAGGCCGATGGTGGAGAAGTGGTTCTCAAACGTGCCGAGGTAGCGCTTGGTGTAGGGATAAAGGCCCTCGTCGAGCAGCTTGGTCACGATGGTGCGCTTCACCTTCAGCGAGCGGGCGGCGATGTCCATCATGTGGTTCAGGCGGTCATAGAAGTCCTTTTCGTCCTTGGCAAGATAGGCGATGCGCGGCATGTTGATCGTGACCACGCCGATGGAGCCGGTGCTTTCGCCGCTGCCGAAGAAGCCGCCCGTCTTTTTGCGCAGCTCACGAAGATCCAGACGCAGCCGGCAGCACATCGAACGGATGTCGGAGGGCTCCATGTCGGAGTTGACGTAGTTCGAGAAATAGGGCGTGCCGTATTTGGAGGTCATCTCAAACAGCAGCTTGTTGTTCTCGGTTTCGGACCAGTCGAAATCGCGGGTGATGGAATAGGTCGGAATCGGATACTGGAAGCCGCGGCCGTTGGCGTCGCCCTCGATCATGATCTCGATGAACGCCTTGTTGACCATGTCCATCTCTTTTTTGCAGTCCTTATATTTGAACGGCATTTCCTTGCCGCCGACGATGCAGTTCAGCTCGGCAAGGTCGTTGGGAACCGTCCAGTCCAGCGTGATGTTGGAAAACGGCGCCTGGGTGCCCCAGCGCGACGGGGTGTTCACGCCGTAGATGAAGGACTCGATGCACTTCTTGGTCTCGTCATAGGTCAGGTTGTCGGCCTTGACGAACGGCGCAAGATAGGTATCGAAGGAGGAGAACGCCTGCGCGCCCGCCCATTCGTTCTGCATGATGCCCAGGAAGTTGACCATCTGGTTGCAAAGGGTAGCCAGGTGCTTGGCCGGCGCGGAGGTGATCTTGCCGGTGACGCCGCCGAGGCCTTCCTGAATCAGCTGCTTTAAAGACCAGCCGGCGCAGTAGCCGGTGAGCATGGAAAGGTCGTGCAGATGGATGTCCGCGTTGCGGTGGGCGTTCGCGATCTCTTCGTCATAGATCTCGCTCAGCCAGTAGTTCGCGGTGATGGCGCCGGAGTTGGAGAGGATCAGACCGCCGACGGAATAGGTGACGGTGGAGTTCTCTTTCACGCGCCAGTCGGTGACCTTCACGTAGGAATCGACCACGGCCTTGTAGTCCAGAATGGTGGACTTCATGTTGCGCAGTTTTTCGCGCTGCTTGCGGTAAAGAATATAGGCCTTGGCGACCTGAGAATAGCCGGCCTTGACCAGCACGGTCTCCACGGAGTCCTGAATGTCTTCCACGGCGACGTGGCCGTCCTTGATCTTGCTGTCGAAATCGGCCGCCACCTTGAGGGCGATAAAATCGATCAGATCGTCGTTATAGTTGACCTCCTGCGCGTCGAACGCGGACTTGATCGCCTCGGAAATCTTGCTGATGTTGAACGGCACGATCTTGCCGTCTCTTTTGCGAACGTCAAACACTTTGTTTACCTCTCCTTCATATTTATGTCAAAGTTGTTCACTGACTCGTGCTTAAAAAAGATAACACATAAAAAAGAAAAAGTCAAGAGAAAAACACAATATCTTGCGTTTTTTTCCTGACTTTTTTCCATATTTCGTTGTGGAACACAAAATCTTGTGTTTCACGCCCCGGTCAGCGGAGGCTTACTCTCCGCGCACGGCGACCTCGGATACCGTTTTGGCAACAATTGCCGCAAAGGTGTCGAGTTCCTCTTTTGTGAAGGATTCGAACGGCTCGCCGATCATGTCGTCGGCCACGCGGTACTGTTGGATAAAGAAGCGCTTTTCCCCGCTGAGCCACTGCGCGATCGCCTCAAAATCGGCGGCGGTGTGGATCCCCTTCACGGTCGTGGTGCGGAACTCGTGCTCCACGCCGCTCTCTTTGAGCAGCTCCACCGAACGGCGGACCTTGTCGAGGTCGGTCGCCACGCCCGTGGCGTTGTCGTAGTTTTCGGGCGACGCCTTGATATCCATGGCGACGTAATCGACGAGCCGTTCTTCCAGCAACGGCTGCAGCCGGTCGGGGAAGGTGCCGTTGGTGTCGAGCTTGACGAGATAGCCGAGCGATTTGACCTTGCGCAGAAAGGCGGCGATGTCCTTTTGCAGCAGCGGCTCGCCGCCGGTGACGCAGACGCCGTCGAGCACGCCGACGCGCTTTTTCAAAAACGAAAGCACGCTTTCTTCGCCGATCTCATCGGTGCAGGAGAACACGAGCGTCGCGTTGTGGCAGAACGGACAGCGCAGGTTGCAGCCGGGCGTAAAGACCGTGCACGCCACCTTGCCCGGAAAGTCGAGGAGCGTCAGTTTCTGAATGCCGCTGATCTTCATGCCGGAATCTCCTTTTTCTCTTTGGGTTTGCGCGGGGCGAACAGCAGCGCGTCCAGCTTGTCGGTGCCGAAATCAAACAGCACGGCCAGCACGAGCGTTGCCGCAAAGCAGGCGACGACGAAGCGGTAGGGGTGGCCCTCCTGATAGCCGAAATGGCTGAGCAGCAGCATCGGAATGCGCTGCAGGATATAGATGCTGAACACGTGAGCACCGAAGAACTGCAGCAGCCGGTTGCCGAGCTTCACCTTCATGGAAAGCATCACCAGCACCAGCACGAAGCAGATCGCCCAGAGGGAATACCATTCGATGCCGCCGCCCCGTCTGGAATCAAACACCAGATAGAGCGCGAACAGCACGCCGAACGACAAGAACCAAAGCGGCGTGCTGCGGCCGGCCAGCTTTTCCAGCGGCGCGCGCAAAAGCGAATACCACATGCCCGCGGCGAACACGATCACCGTGTTGTAGGTCCAGCTGTCGCGCCCGATGCGGATCTGCCAGTATACAAACAGCACCGAAAGCGCCGTGGTCAGCACGGCGCCGACCCAGCGGTTGGCCTTGCAGACGATGAATGACAGGAACACGATCACATACAGCGCGAGCACGGCAAAGATGTACCAGTTGCTGTTGCCGATGCTGGTCCAGCCGATAAAGGCCAGCAGCACGTTTTTGAGCGCAGGCGGCTTTTTGAGAATCAGATCGACCACCCAGAACAGCAGCACCGCAAGGATCATGTGAAGCAGCACCCGGCAGAAGCGGCGGTACGGGATCGACTTGACGTAGGCCATCCCCTTTTTCGTGATGGATTCCATCATGCCGAAGCCGGAAAAGAACAGGAAGGTCACCACGACCAGCTGGCCCAGATAGCCCTTCATGGTCTGATAGGCCGCGTCAAGGGGCCCTGCCAGCGTGATATAGGTGCTCACGTGGCTGAAGAAGACCAGCAGCACGAACACGCCGTTGATCGCCGTGGTCTGCGTGCGCGAAATGTAATCGGGAAAGATCTTCCCCGGCTCGGCGGCCTTGGCGCCGGGCAGCGCGCAGAGCAGTATCAGAAACACAAAAATGATCATTTTCTTTTCCCGCAGCCCTTCCGTTGTTATTTGTCGTTTTTCAGAATCGCCTCATAGATGCGCTTCGAATTGTTCCGGTCGCTGAACGCGAAGAACCGGTCCAGCCGCGCCAGATACTTTTCTTCGTTCTGACAGTCGCGCTCCATGGCTGCGATGATGGCGTCCACGGTGGAATCCATGTCATAGCAGACCGGGCCGAGGCCGTCGTTCTCATAGCTGAAATAGCCCTCGTCATAGATCTGGCCGGCAAAGAAGTCTTCCTTATCAAACTGGGTATAGACGACCGGCTTGCGCAGATAGGCGAAGTCGAACAGCACGCTGGAATAGTCGGTCACCATCAGCGCGGAGCGGGCAAACACGTCGTTGTAGTCGATGTAGCCCTCGTTGACGGAGAACACGTCGTTTGCCTGAAAATCGACCGTCTGCTTCATGTGGATCGGGTGCATACAGAACAGGCCCCGGTAACCCAGCCGGCGCATGGCCTCGAGCAGGCGCTCGTTGTTGATCAGGCCGTTGTAATACTTGAAGTATTCCGTTTCCTTAAAGCCGTCGAAATAGACGCTCGTGGTGTTCTTGTCATAGCTTTCGCGGATGGACTTGCGCCAGGTGGGCAGGATCAGAATCTGCTTTTCGCGCGCGTCATAGAGCTCGTCGAACCGCGCCTGCCCCGTCAGGGCCACCTGTCTGGCGGAATAGTAGTAGTCGCCGGTCACAAAGCTTTCCTGTTCGCGCTCGGACGAGGCGAAGATCATGTCGATGTTCTTGTTGAACCGCTGCAGCCAGACCGACAGGTCGGCGCAGGCCACGCCGTGCTGCAGATAGTAGTATTTGAAGCGGAACAGGTCGTTCAGATACTTGCGGTCGAGGCCGAAGGGGTTGGCCGTGAAATCGCTCGCGCCGGAGGAAATGATCTTGTCGGCCAGCAGGAAATAAAGCGGATACTGCTTGCTTTCAAAGAAGATGACCTCGCCCTCTTTTTTGAGCCGGTCCACGCAGGCGGCGTTTTTGCTGATGGCGAAGATCGGGCGGATGTTCGCCTTACCGCCCTGCGCTTTGATTACGCTGTTGACGTATTTGAAGAAGATCTCGCCGTTGTCGCCCGCGTTCTCCACCCGGTCGGAGATGATCCAGATCCTGCGCTTGTCGCGCGAAAGCGCCCGGTGCATCAGGCACCGCATACGCAGCGCGGCCAGGTCCTTGCGGCCCATCTCGCGCAGGGCGCGCTGGCATTCCTTTTCGATCTTCCAGCGCAGCAGCTTGCGGTTGGTGCGGGGCGGAATCGGCTGCAGGCGGATCACGGTGCGGTAGTTGCGCAGCACGTAGTCGCCGACGATCTGGCAGGCGGGCGAAAGATGGTTGGCCGAAACGGTGAATTTGCCGAAGTTCATGCCCAGCTTCGCCTTGCTTTTGCCGAAGGTCACGTACGGATAGATCTTGATCTCCTCTTCGGGCAGCTCCTGCGGCAGCGGGTATTCCACGCGAAAGCGGAAGAACTTTTCTTCGGAATCGAAGCAGGTCTCCAGCAGGGAATGCGCATAGCGGCGCAGCTTCGGCTCCACGGCTTCGCCGTTGAGCGAGAACCAGAAGCGCACCTTCTTGTCGGTCAGGCGGAACAGCCAGCGGGCAACAATGCCTTCGATGACCAGCTTTTTCTTTTCCACCTTGCAAAAGTTGATATAGAGCAAAAAGCGGTTGCGCTTGAAATCGAACATCGGGATGCCCTGGAACAGAATCATCTTGCGGCCCTTGTCATACATGCTGTGCTGCATGGCGTTGTCGGTGCCGTATTTGAGATCAATGGCCAGCATCTTGTGGGGATAGGTCTTGTGCAGCTTATTCTTGAGGATGACCGTGTCATCAATATAGGCAAGGATGTGCTGCGCCGTTTTGCGGAAACGCTGCATCTGTTCCTCGCTGAGATACTGATAGGCGGGCTCCTTGAAGCGCCAGCACAGGTCGTAATACACCACGTTCTGAATGTATTCCGGCACGCAGCGGTATTTTTCCAGCGCCAGACGGATCAGCGCCATGTGGTAGTCTTCCAGACAGTCGATGAAGTAATAGGGCGTCTGCTTGATCGTCTGCACGGCGGAGGTGTTGCTTTCGCGGCGGCGGTAGAAATAGTTCGCTTCGGCCACGAAGCCGACCTTCATCTTTTTGAGCAGGACCGTGTTGACGAACATGGAGTCTTCGCCGTAGATCAGGCTTTCGGCAAAGCGGACGTTTTTGATCGCGGAGGCTTTGAAGAACGAGGACGCCACCTGCAGCACGATGCTGCCCGACTCCGCGTGGGTCAGAAGGTCGGCCACGCGGCTGCCCTTTTCCATGCGGTAGTTGGTGATGTGGGGCTTTTCCACCGCTTCGAACAGCTGGATCGAGGTGGTGGCCACGTCGATCTCGGACAGATGCTCCGAGAAAAAGGCGTCGACTTTTTCGAACGCGTCGGGCTCCCACTTGTCGTCGGAATCGATGAAGTTGACGATCTCGCCGCGGATCTCTTCCATGCCGCGGTTGCGCGCGGCGGAAACGCCGGCGTTTTCCTGCTCGATATAGACGATGTTATCCGGATACTGCGCCAGATAGCGCCGGCAGATCTCGCCGCTGTTGTCGGGCGAGCCGTCGTTGACCAGAATCAGCTGGATATTCTTTTCAAAGCCGACGGTCTGCGCCGTCACCGATTCGATCATCTCTTCCAGATAGGCCTCCACGTTATAGACGGGCACGACCACCGAAAAACGGTAACTTTCCTTCTTTATGGTAAACACTCCCCTTGCGAGATTGCTGCTTGCACAGTTATAGTTATGATAGCATGATTTTCCGTTCTTTGCAAGATGTCCGCGGGAAAATTAAGAATCCGAAGCGCAGAAACGCGGAGCCGAAATATTTTTTCGGCTTTTTCTGTAAGCTTTTTTGTTTTTTGACATATATACATGAAAGGGTTTTTCGGCGGCAATGACTTGTTCCGAAATCTTAAGGAAACATTCACAGTGCCGAAACAAAGCGGCACCATGCAGATGCTATGATAAAACCGGAGGTTGATCCAAATGAAAAAGCTTGCATTTTTGGGGCTGACGCTTTTGCTGCTCTTTGTCTGCGCCGTGTGCGCCTGCGCGCAGGACGGCGACGTCCGCATTGTTGATCACGTCGTCTATCAACTGGAGACCGCGGACGGGGAATCGTCCTGGACGGTCGTTTCGCTGTTCGACAGCAAAAAAGCAAAGCAGACCGTCAAGGAAATCACCATTCGCGAGGAGATCGACGGCATCCCCGTTTACGCGATCAAACCAACCGCATCCTGGGACGAGGGCCCGGACGGCGAACTGATCTGGGACCCGGCCGCCCCGGACTATTTCGTCAGCGCGGACGACGCGGCCTGCGAATCGATCACGATCCCGCCTTCCGTCAAGACGATCGGCGCCTTTTCGTTTCCGTGCATGACGCGGCTGCAGAGCGTTCTGCTGCCGGACAGCGTGGAAGAGATCGGCGCTTATGCTTTCTACTATTGTACCGCGCTGCGGGAGATCAGGCTGCCGGCTTCGCTGCGCACCATCGGCCGCAACGCGTTCAACCGGTGCGCCGCGCTGGAAGCGGTCCGGATTCCGGACGGAGTAACGACGCTGGGGTCGAGCTCGTTCGCCATGTGCGGACAGCTTTCCGACGTGCAGCTCGGCGCGGGGCTCAAAACGATCGGCGACAACGCCTTTGGCGCCTGCGCAAAGCTGACCGCTGTCGCGTTCCCGGCGTCGCTGGAAGCGATCGAGCGAAACGCGTTCTATGACACCGCCCTGACGGAGGTCACGATTCCCGCCGTCTGCAAGTCGTTCTCGTTCGAAAGCCTGCCGCTGCTGCGGCGCGTCGTGATCGAGGACAGAACGGCCACGCTGACCCTGCCGCCCTTTGCCTTTGCAAACTGCCGCAGCCTGCAGGAAGTGACGCTGCCGAAAAGCGGACGTGTCAAGGTCGGCTACTACGCGTTCAGCAACTGCAAAAAGCTGAAAACCGTTGATAACGCTGCTTCCATCGCTTCCATCGGCAGTGCGGCGTTCCAGCACTGCAAGTCGCTTGCCGCCGTTTCGTTTTCAGACAACCTGAAAAAGATCGACCGCGCCGCGTTCCGCGGCTGCAAGTCGCTGCAGAAACTTTTCCTGCCGCAAAGTCTGCGCCGCATCCAAAGCAGCGCCTTTGCGAACTGCACCGCGCTGGAAGCAGTACGCATGCCGGATCAGATGACCGTTCTGAAGAACGACACGTTCCGGGGCTGCAGCGCGCTGAGAAGCGTGCGGCTGAGCCGACGGCTGACCGCGCTGGAAAGCGGCGTGTTCGCCGACTGCGCCAAGCTGGAACGCATTGCTTTGCCGGACACCCTGCGCACCGTCTGCCGCGACGCCTTTTTGAACACGGCGATCGTGGAACTGACCGTTCCGGCGGCTTGCGGCACCTTCTGGTTCAGCGGCATGGCCAAGCTGAAGCAGGTCACGCTGGAGGATCGGACGGGCAAGCTCACCATTCCGGGCAGCTGCTTTTCGGGCCTTAGGACTCTGGAGCAGGTCACGCTGCCTAAAAGCGCAAAGGTCACCATCGGTTCCAGGGCGTTCGCGCGCTGCGTGCGTCTGACGAAGATCCAAAACAGCGGCGCCATCGTGAGCGTCCGTCCGAAAGCGTTCTACGGCTGCAAGGCCCTGCCGGCGCTGACGCTTTCCGGTCGGCTTCGCCGACTGGACGGCAGCGCGCTGCTTCACTGTAAAGGCCTTTTGAAGCTGCGCTTCACCGGCACGTCCGCCGCCTTCCTTTCCGCAGACAGCGCTTTCCTGCAGACCCTGCCGGAAAGCTGCAGAATCTATGTTTGCACGAACGGCATGAAGCAGGCCTTTTTGGACAAAGGCTGCACCAACAAGGTTATCGTCAAGCACGACCTTGCGTGACACTTTTGCACGGTTTGCTCCGCTTTTGTTTGAAATACCGACTGATGGGAGGATCAATCAAATGAAAAAGGTTTTATTCCTGTTTTTGGCGCTTTTGCTGCTCTTTGTCTGCGCCGTGTGCGTGTGTGCGGCGCCTGCCGACCGTCCCTATCAGGAGGACGAAGGCACGCGCATCGTCGACGGCGTGGTATATCAGATGAACGGCCCCGCTGAGTGGATGGTAGCGGATTACTTCGCCACGAACGAGATCGCCGAAACCGCAACCGCGATCCATATCGTGCCGGAGATCGACGGCAAGCCCGTCACGTCCATTCTGGGCTTCGCCGGCGGCCTGTGGTATAAGAACGGCACCTACCGCAACGTGACGGAGATCACACTGCCGGACACACTGCGCTGTCTTGGCTACGCCTGCTTTTCCGCGCTGGACGGCGTCAAAACGTTAGTCATCCCGGCATCGGTCAGAAACTTCGGCTTTGAGGAAGATCAGCCGCCGTTCTGGAAAATGGACAGTCTGGAGACCGTCCGTATTCTTGCACCGATCAACACAATAGGCGAACGCTGGTTTGAAGGCTGCAAATCGCTGAAAAAAGTAACCTGGAAAGGAAAGCTGACCGGCATCCACCAGAACGCATTCAAGGACTGCAAGAATCTGCGCTCCTTCAAGGTACCCGACACGGTGAAGACCATCGGCGGCGACGCGTTCAAAAACAGCGGCCTTGTCAGCGTAAAGCTCCCGGCGGACATCTCATTTTACGGTCACGAGCAAAGCCGCGGCAGCATCTTTGCCGGGTGCACGCAGCTGAAAAAAGTCGTGTTCACCGAACCCGCGCCGAAAGAGCTGACGCTTCCCGAAAACATGTTTGACGGCTGCACGTCGCTGACAAGCGTGACCCTGCCCGACACGGTGAAACGCGTTGACCTGGAATGGCGAACGTTCCACAACTGCACGGCGCTCAAAAAGCTGTCTTTTGACAGCCGCATCTACTGGATGTCCGACGAAAGTTTTCGCGGCTGTGCATCGCTCGCAAGCTTCACCATCGGCAAAAAGCACAGCTACCACATGACCGTCGGCGACCACCGGGTCATCAAGGTGACGCGCCAGATCCCGCCCACGACCTTCAAGGGCTGCAAGGCGCTCAAAAAGCTGCGCGTGCTCACCACCGACCCCTCTTTCCTCTGGGTCGACCACCGGTTTATTTACACGCTGCCGAAGGACTGCAGAATCTATGTCCGGACGGCGGATATGAAGCAGGCCTTTCTTGATAAAGGCTGCACCAACAAGGTGATTGTGAAGGCCGATCTCAAATAGTTGCCCGCCTCTCTTTCCCTTGCCCGCTGTCGCTGATACGACAGACGGCAGCGGGCTTTTGAAAAAACCGAGCTTCGAAAAAACGAAAGGAGCAGTTCCCATGAAAAAGCTTTCTGTTTTCCTGTTTACTCTGGCAGCCCTTTTTCTGTGCGGCTTTTCTGTCAGCGCGGCAAAAGCCGACAAGACCAACGTCAAGGTGATCGACCACGTTGTATACAAGTATTGTTCCAGCTACAACAATGAATGGCCCGCCTTTTACGCCGTCACCGACTTTTTCGACACCGCCGAGGCGGCAAAAAACAACACGAAGACGACCATCAAGATCCGTGAGAGCATCGGCGGCGTCCCCGTCACGGCAATCGAGACCGGCGGTTATAACATTGACGCGGACGCATACTATTCCAGCCACCGCACCAGCAACGCCGTACGCAAAATTGTTTTACCGGATTCCATCACTTATATCACTGCCAGTGCCTTTTCCGATTTCAGCCGACTCAAAACGGTCCGGTTCCCCGACGGCGTTACCGGAATTCCAGATTATGCGTTCCGCAACTGTACGTCGCTCAAAAAAGTGGAAATGAAGACGCTGACGGAGATCGGCAACGGCGCTTTTGAAAACTGCCGTCTGCTTACTTCGTTTCAGTTCCCCGATACGCTGAAAACAATCGGTGCGCACGCGTTCGCCAACACCGGCCTGCGGAAAGTGTCGCTGCCCTGCGCCGGCTTCGGCGGCTGGGGCGCGTTTGAAAACTGCGGCAGTCTTGTCAAGGTGACCTTCCGCGACGCCGCAGAGACCGGCGACGATACCCCGCTCGTGGTTGCAGACGGCATGTTTCAGGACTGCGATTACCTGAAAGCCGTCGTTTTCCCCAAAAAGACAAGCGGCATCTGGATCGAAAACGCGGCGTTCCATCATTGCGACAACCTGACCAGGGTCAAGAACACCACCAAAATCGTCTCCATTGACTCCGCCGCATTCGGCTATTGCTGGGCGCTGCAAAAGTTCGTGATTTCCGCGGGGATTCAGTATGTGCACCCGTATGCGTTCCTCGCGTCGGTCAACCTGAAAACGGTCTTTCTCAACAGCACCGATCCGACGCTGCTGCAGCGCAGTCTGGAACAGTTCCGATATTTCGCGCTGCAGGACGGCAACTTCCTGTATTTCCTGCGCAACGACTGCATGGTCTACGTCAAAACGCCGCAGATGAAGCAGATGGTGCAGACCGAGGGCCTGCACAGCCGGGTCGCCGTGCGCGTTGCGGTTGCAGCGCCGAACACGCTGACCGCAGCCAAAAACGGCGACGCGCTGGTCCTGCAATGGGACGAAGTGCCGGACGCCGACGGCTACGGCGTGTTCCGCTTTGACAGCGAAGCAAACGAATACGTCCCGGTCGACGCGGCCGTTGACGGTCTGACCTGCACCGTTCCGGACGCACCCCAGGGCGCGCAGTATGTTGTCCGCGCCTGCCGCGTGATTGACGGCGACGTTTCCTGGAGCGCCGACAGTCCCGCTGCCGCGGCATAACCCTCCGCCCCTCCTTTCTCTTTCCCCCATACAGACAGCCCTTGCCGATGCCGGCGGGGCTGTCTCTTTTTCGCAAGGGTGCACAAATTCGCCCGTGTTTTTTCGTTTCTTCCGCCGTTGACAACCGGCCGCCGCGCGTTGTAAAATAGTTGTGTATTGGCTGATACCATATATAAAGGAGAAAGAGCTATGATTTATTGCAACAAAGACAACGTGTTCCATCTGCAGACCAAGGACACCAGCTACATCCTGCGCGCGCTGCCGTCGGGCCAGCTGGAAAGCATGTATTACGGCAAGCGCATCCGCAACCGCGACGACTTCACCTTCCTTTATGACAAGCACGAGTGCGGCTACAGCAACGCGTCGCCCCGTTCGCAGAAGGACACCTCCCTGTCGCTGGACCACATCGCGCTGGAATATTCCGCCTACGGCAAGGGCGATTACCGCCTGCCCGCCATGGACGTGCTGGCCGCGGACGACAACTTCACCACCGATTTTCTGTTTTCGACCGCCACGGTCAGCGACTATAAGCCCGAGCTGCACGGCCTGCCCTCCTCCTACGGCGAAAGCAAAACGCTCACCGTGGTGCTGGAAGACAAGATCCTCGGCGCAGAGCTGCAGCTGTTCTATACGGTGTTTGAAGACTGCAACGTCATCACGCGCGCCACGCGCCTTTTGAACAAGAGCAAGCATCCGATCCATATCAAGGAACTGATGAGCATGCAGCTCGATCTGCAGCGCGGCGACTACACCATGCTGACCTTTGACGGCGCGTGGATCCGCGAGCGCTATAAGCACGAGCACAAGCTTTTGCCCGGCGTCACCTCGTTCGGTTCGATCTCGGGCGCGAGCTCCAACCGCCACAACCCGTTCTTTGCAATCAAGGTCGGTTCCTGCGACGAGCTGCAGGGCGAATGCTACGGCTTCAACCTCGTCTATTCCGGCAACCACATTGCCCGCGCCGAGGTTTCGACCCACGGCCTGGTGCGCATCCAGAACGGCATCAACCCGTTCGAGTTCGACTGGCTGCTGGAGCCCGACAAGAGCTTCGACACGCCCGAAAGCGTGCTCACCTTCTCCGACAAGGGCCTCAACGGCATGAGCCAGAATATGCACCTGTTTGTGAAAGAGCACATCGTGCGCGGCTTCTGGAAGAACAAGGAGCGTCCGATCCTCGTGAACAACTGGGAAGCGACCTATTTCAACTTCAACGAAAAGAAGATCCTCGGCATTGCGCAGGCCGCCAAGGACCTCGGCGCGGAGCTGTTCGTGCTGGACGACGGCTGGTTCGGCAAGCGCAACAACGACAAGTGCTCGCTGGGCGACTGGGTCGTGAACAAAAAGAAGCTGCCCTCCGGCATCGACGGTCTGGCGAAGAAGATCAACGCCATGGGGCTGAAGTTCGGCCTTTGGGTGGAGCCGGAGATGGTCTCGCCCGACAGCGACCTGTATCGCGCCCATCCCAACTGGGCGATCAAGACCGACACCTATGAGCCCACGCAGGGCCGCAACCAGCTGGTGCTGGACCTGACGAATCCCGACGTGGTGGAATACATCATCAACACCATGACCGACGTGTTCCGCTACGGCCATATCGAATACATCAAATGGGACTACAACCGTCAGCTGTCCGACGTCTTTTCGCACCGCAAGGACGCCCGCAGCGGCGAATTCTTCCACCGCTTCATCCTCGGCCTTTATGAGATCTGGGGCGCGCTGACCGAAAAGTTCCCCGAAATTCTGTTCGAATCCTGCTCCTCGGGCGGCAACCGCTTCGACCTCGGTTCGTTCTGCTATATTCCGCAGTGCTGGACGAGCGACGACACCGACCCGCTCGAGCGCATCTACATCCAGTCGGGCACGTCCTACGGCTATCCGCAGTCGGTCATGACGATGCACGTGGCCTGCACGCCGTCGTTCGCCTGCCTCCGGCAGTCGGGCATCGAGCACCGCTTCAACGTGTCGGCCTTCGGTCTTTTGGGCTACGAGCTGGACGTGACCACGCTTTCGAAGTTCGACAAAGCGGCGGTCAAAAAGCAGATCGAATTCTATAAGCAGCACAGAAAGCTGCTGCAGTTCGGCGAATTCAGCCGCATCGGAGATTTCTTCACCGACAACATCTGCAAGTGGCAGATCACTGCGCCCGACAAGACCGAGAGCATGATGGGCTACTTCATCAACCGCACGATTCCCAACTGGGGCAACGACGTGATCCGCTTCACCGATCTGGACGCGGAAAAGGAATATGACATTTCCACGCGCGTGCAGCTGTTCTCGATCCGCAACATCGGCGAGATCATCAACACCCCGCTGCCCAAGAAGATCGATCTGGAAGAGAGCAAGCTCTATGACTTTTTGGCCGAGACCGTCAAGCTGCGCTGTGAAAAAGAAAACTACACCATCGGCGGCGACGCGCTGATGGCCTCCGGCTTCAAGCCGCACCAGCCGTTCGTGCTCTCCGGCTACAAGCCCGGCGTCAGCCGCATCCTGCTCGACACCGATTCCCGCATGTACTATCTGAAAGAAAAAAGCGAATGAGCACCGTTTATCGGAGTTACGCGTTTGAGACTGCGCCGATCTGGGAACACGTCCCGGTCGGCGCAATCGATCGTTTCCACTGGGAGAGCGGCGCGCCGTACCGGCCGAAGAGCTTTTTTCAGCTTTGCTTCGTCAAAGGCGAAGGCGTCCGCGCCCGCCTTTGGACCGACGAAACCGACGTCCGCGCCGTCTGCACAGAGCGCGACGGCCCCGTCTGGGAAGACAGCTGCCTCGAATGCTTCTTCGAGCCCGCCGCCGGCAAGGGCTATCTCAACGTGGAAATGAACCCGCGGGGCGTCTTTCTGGCGCAGTGGGGCAAGGCGCGCGAAGACCGCGTCTTCACAAGGGAACTGACCGCGCTTTCGCCGGCCGTCGCCCCGCTGCCGCAGCAGGCCGGCTGGGGCGTGTCGCTGTTCGTGCCGTGCGCCCTGCTCGAAGCGCTGGGCGGCGCGCCGTTCAACGCGGCGGCGGGCGACTACCGCTTCTGCTGCTTCAAATGCGGCGATAAAACCGCGCGCCCGCATTGGGCGTCGTTCGCCCCGATGGGCGGCAACCCGCCCGGCTTTCACGCGCCGGAGCATTTTGCAACACTGGAGATAAGGGAGTTTCAGCCATGATCGCATTCCGAAAAATCATTGACGTCTGCCGCGCCTTCGGCATCGAGGGCGAGCCGGTCCGCTACAAGACCTTCACCGACGGCCACATCAATTCCACGTTTCTGGTCGTGTTCTGCGAAGAGGGCGAGGAGCGCAAGTATCTGGTGCAGAACATCAACACCGCGGTGTTCAGGGACCCCGACGCGCTGATGCAGAACGTGGTCAACGTGACCCACTATCTGCGCAAGCGGATCCGCGAAGCCGGCGGCGACCCCGAACGCGAAACGCTGCATTTCCGCAAGACGACCGACGGGGCGCTGTGCCTGCACGACGGCGACTACTGCTGGCGCATCTACGCCTTCATCGACCGCAGCTTCACCTATGATCTGATTGAAGACAGCGCCATCTTCCGCTCGGCGGGCGAAAGCTTCGGCCGGTTCCAGCGTCTGCTCGCGAACTACCCGATCGAAAACCTCTATGAGACCATCCCCGACTTTCACCACACGCCGAAGCGCGTGGAAGCGCTCAAGGCCGCCGCAGAGGCCGACTGCATCAACCGCGCGGCCGGCGTGCAGAAGGAGATCGGCTTTGCGCTGGCGCGCGAAAAGAACGCCGGCGAGGCGCTGCGGCTGCTGGAGGAAGGCAAGGTGCCGCTGCGCGTGACGCACAACGACACCAAGCTGAACAACATTCTCTTTGACGAAACGACGAAGCAGGGCCTTTGCGTGATCGACCTCGACACGATCATGCCGGGGCTGAGCCTGTATGATTTCGGCGACGCGATCCGCTTCGGGGCCAAAACGGCGCTGGAGGACGAGCCGGATCTCACAAAGGTCTCGATCTCGCTCGACCTGTTCGAAGCCTATACGGACGGATATTTGTCCGCCTGCGCCGACGCGCTGACCAAGGCGGAGGTCGACCACCTGGCCTATTCCGCGTGGCTGATGACCTATGAATGCGGCGTGCGGTTCCTCACGGACTATCTTTGCGGCGACACCTATTTCAAGATCGATTATCCCGACCACAATCTGGTGCGCGCCCGCAACCAGTTCCGGATGGTAGAAGAGATCGAGCGCGTGCTGCCGCAGATGGAAGCCATCGTGCAGCGGATCTATAAAGAAAAAACAGCGGACTGAACCCGTCCCCTGTTCCCTGTTCCCTGTTCCCTGTTCCCTGTTCCCTGTCCCCTGTCCCCTAAAAAAAGGACCGCCTCGGGGCGTACTCCATAAAGAAGCTGTTTTGAGGCGGCAATCACCGGCTCAAAAGGATATGAAACCGGCGTGACCGCTGCGGTCACGCCGGTTTTGTCTCTTGGATTTTGTGGGGCAAAATCCGATGCTCGATATCACTGCGGACATCAAA
>JAEEUW010000088.1 GCA_016290665.1 Clostridiaceae bacterium
AGGTCGGCCTTGCACTTTCATCGGCCGTGTTTGGTTTCCAACCCTGCGGACGTTTCTCAAAAGATGCATGCCCCCATAAGGTGCTGCGCAAGGCCTTGCGGTGAAGGGAACCATGCGGTCGTTCTTTCAGGATTATTCAAACCTTTCTCTAAACCCGAAGCTCCCTTGCCCTCCCCTCTGGGGAGGGTGCCGTCGCGCCGCGAACGCAGCGGTAAGGGAACGACATGAAAACGCGACGGTGGGTGAGGCCACGTCGCCGCAGTCTCCACGCCTTGCGGCGAAGGAACCGTTCAACGTCAGCCAAGGATCACCGACACCTTACCGCTGCCGCAAGGCCTTGCGAAAATGCGCTATAGAGGAGGGAACTCTGATGGGATCCGCAGCATTCTTCCTGGCTGCACGGCATAGCCGATGCAAGGCCGTTCAGCGGCAATCTGAAGTTAAGGTGCTGTGGGATTAGGCGAAATAAAACGCCGCTTTTCCGCGTCACAGACGCGGACGGCGTTTTCTCTTTCGCCGTACGCAGGCTTTCTCTCTTTTTTCCGCCGACTTTTTCTCTCTTTCGCCCGAAAGAGAGAAAAACGGCCGTCTGGGTTGAAACTGACGGCAGCGGCAAAAGAAAAGGGTGGTTGCGGACGAAGCGTTGGAGCGGCCGGCCAATGGCCGCCCCTACGGTCTTTCCCTTCGCGGTGCATCGTTTCCCGCAGCGCACCGCGTTTGGCGCGTCCCTGCGTACTGCGCACTGTGCACTTCTGTCAGCTGTGCGCTGAAAACAGCCGCACACGTCCCTTTGCAAAAAAAAAGAGCCCGCCGATCCGGCGGGCTCTTGCTTTATTTCCGGAACTGCTGCTTGAGCCGCTGCTCCTTCGAGAGCACGACCTTGCGCAGACGCAGCGACTGCGGCGTGACCTCGAGCAGCTCGTCGTCCTTGATGAACTCCATACACTGCTCCAGGCTGAGAATCGTCGGCGGCACCAGACGCAGCGCGTCGTCGGAGCCCGAGGCGCGGGTGTTGGTCAGGTGCTTCTGGCGGCAGACGTTGCAGACCACGTCTTCGCTCTTGGCGCATTCGCCCACAATCATACCCTCATAGACCTGCACCCCCGGGCCGATGAACAGCCGCCCGCGGTCCTGCGTGTTGAACAGGCCGTAGCCCGTGGTCTCGCCCGTTTCGTGCACGACGATGGAGCCGCGCTCGCGGGTCTTGATTTCGCCCTTCCAGGGCTCGTAACCGGCAAACAGCTGGTTCATGATGCCGTTGCCGTTGGTGTCGGTCATGAATTCGCTGCGGTAGCCGATCAGGCCGCGCGCGGGAATTTTGAATTCCAGATGGGTCGCGCCGCCGTCGCGGGCGCCCATGTTTTCCAGCTCCGCCTTGCGTGCGCCGAGCTTTTCAATCACGGCGCCGACGTACTGCTCGGGCACCTCCACGATCAAAAGCTCCATCGGCTCCAGCGTTTTGCCGTTCTCTTTTTTCAAAATGACCTTCGGGCGCGAGACCTGAAACTCGTAGCCCTGGCGGCGCATGGTCTCGATCAGGATGGACAGATGCAGCTCGCCGCGGCCGCTGACCTTGAACGTGTCGGTGGTCTCGGTCTCCTCCACGCGCATGGAAACGTTGGTCTCCACCTCTTTGAACAGGCGGTCGCGCAGGTTGCGTGAGGTGACGAACTTGCCCTCCTGTCCGGCAAAGGGGGAGTTGTTGACGATGAAGTTCATCGAAATGGTCGGCTCGTCGATCTTGATGAACGGCAGCGGATCGACGTGGTCGGGGTCGCAGGCCGTTTCGCCGATGTTGAGGTCGGCGATCCCGGAAACGCAGATCAGGTCGCCCAGCGAGGCCTCTTCCACCTCCACGCGCTTGAGCCCCTCAAACTGATAGAGCTTGGAGATGCGCACGTTGCGGTTGGAGCCGTCCCGGCTGCAGATCGTCACGGTCTGGTTGCGGCGCACCGTGCCGCGCTCCACGCGGCCGACGCCGATGCGGCCGATGTAATCGTCATAGTCGAGCGAGGAAAACAGAATCTGCAGCGGGCCGTGCATGTCGCCCCGCGGCGGGTCAATGTTTTCCAGAATGGAATCGAGCAGGGGACGCATGTCGCCGGAGCGGTCGCTGCTGTTCAGCGAGGAATAGCCGTCGCGCGCCGAAGCGTAGACCACGGGGAAGTCGAGCTGATCCTCCTCCGCGCCAAGCTCGATGAACAGGTCGAGCACCTCGTCGATTACCTCTTCGGGACGTGCCCCGGGGCGGTCGATCTTGTTGACGACCACAACGACCTTCTTTTTGAGGCCGAGCGCCTTCTTGAGCACGAAGCGCGTCTGGGGCATGCAGCCCTCGAACGCGTCCACCAGCAGCAGCACGCCGTCCACCATCATCAGAATGCGTTCCACCTCGCCGCCGAAATCGGCGTGGCCCGGGGTGTCCACAATGTTGATCTTCGTGTTTTTGTAATGGATCGCGGTATTCTTCGAAAGAATGGTGATGCCGCGCTCGCGCTCCAGATCGTTGGAGTCCATCACGCGCTCCGCCACCTGCTCGTTTTCGCGGAAGATGCCGCTTTGCTTGAGCATCTCGTCCACCAGCGTGGTCTTGCCGTGGTCCACGTGGGCAATGATCGCCACGTTGCGTACGTCCTGTCTGACGTCCATTGTTTTCACCTGATTTCAATTTACTGTTACCGATTGGATATTCTACCACGAAACAGCCGATTGTGCAAGCGGAATTGAAAAATACTTGACGGAAGAACGGATAAAATGCTATACTCAACTCAATGGGAAACGCGCGCGGCGGAAAAAAGCCGGCTTCTTTGCCTGACGCCCCGTCTGCCGCGGATTCCCCGGAATGCTTGCGGGCGAAAGCGCCCGGAAAAGAGGTCAGTTCCCCATGCTGGAAGGCACGCAATTGTTCTTTTCCAAACTGATCGGCACCGTTGCCGTGATCCTCGTGATTTCCGCGTTTGCGGGCAGCACCGAGCTGCTGAACCGGTTCATAGACAAGAAAATGAACTGGAAATTCGCGCTGATCATCGGAATACTCGGCGGCCTGTTCGGCGTCTACGGCAATATTTCCGGCGTGGATTTCAACGGCGCGGTGATCTCCGTGCGCGACATCGGACCGATGATCTCCGGCTTTATGGGCGGCCCGATCGGCGGCGTTCTTGCGGGCGTGATCGCGGGCGTCCACCGGCTGACAATGGGCGGGCTCACCGCGCAGGCCTGCGTGGTTGCAACCTGTGCCATCGGCCTATGCTGCGGTCTGCTCGGCCGGTTTCTGCCGCAGGTGATCAAAAAGCCCTGTTGGGCGTTTCTGATCGGCGCTGCGATGGAGGTGCTGCATCTGGGCGTCGTGCTGCTGATGGTCCGCCCGTTCGAAACGGCCTGGGGCATCGTCCGGCAGATCGCACTCCCGTTCGTGCTGGTGAACGCCGTGGGCCTGACGCTGATGATCGGCATCGCCGCCTATACGGATAAGCAGCGCCAGTATGCGCTGGAACGCAACCGCCTGCGTTCGGAGCTGGAGATCGCCAACGTGATTCAGCATTCCCTGCTGCCCACGCTCGACGAGACCTATCCCGGCCGCAGCGAGATCGACGTGGCCGCCTCGATGGAAGCGGCAAAGGAAGTCGGCGGCGATTTTTACGACGTGTTCTTTCTGGACGGCAGCCGCATCGTGTTCCTGATCGGCGACGTTTCGGGCAAGGGCGTGCCGGCGGCGCTGTTCATGGCGTCCGCCAAGACCGTTCTGCAAAACTGCATCCGCGACATTCCCTCTCTTTCGGCCGCGGTGGAAACCGCGAACAGCGTGCTTTGCAAAAAGAACGAAGCGGATATGTTCGTCACGGCCTGGGTCGGGGTGCTGCACCTGCAGACCGGCGCGCTGACCTATCTGAGCGCCGGGCACAACCCGCCGGTGCTGCTGCATGGGGGCAGGGCGGCGCTTTTGCCCGCAAAGAACGGCTTCGTGCTGGCCGGCATGGAGGGCGCGCACTATAAGGAGCAGGAAGCGCAGCTGCAGCCCGGCGACGCGCTGTTCCTCTATACGGACGGCGTGACGGAAGCGACGGCGGCTTCCGAAGAGCTGTTCGGCGACGAGCGGCTGCTTCTGGCTTTGCAAAGCGCGGGCGACTGCGGCGCACAGCAGATGCTGGACGTTGTCAAGGACGCCGTGGACGCCTTCGTGCAGGACAACGATCAGTTCGACGATATTACGATGCTTTGCTGCAAGCGCAAAGAGACTGCGGAAGACTGATCGGAAAATCAACAAAAGCAACGGCAGCGCCCCCGGGCGCTGCCGTTGCTTTATGCAGTTGTTGTTATTCAATCTGCTGCCAGGCGTTGATGTTGATGAACTCCGCCCGGGTCTTCGAATAGAGAATCTTCTGGCTGCGGTACAGGCCGAAGTAGCCCGACAGCGCAAAGCTGAACGCGCAGGCCACCGCAAAGAACAACAGGCCTTTGCCGCCGAACAGCTCGATGCTCAGAAAGACCGAGGCCATCGGGCAGTTCACCGCGCCGCAGAACAGGCACACGAGCCCCAGCGCCGCCGCAAACCCCGGGTCCAGACCCAGCAGGCCGCCGCACACGCAGCCGAACGTGGCGCCGATGAAGAACGTGGGCACGATTTCGCCGCCCTTGAAGCCGGCGCTGATGGTGATTGCGGTGAAGACCATCTTGAGCAGAAAGGCGAACGGCGCAGCCTCGCCCCCGATCGCGCGGCCAATGACGTCCATGCCGGCGCCGTTGTAATCGCGCGGAAACAGCAGCGACAGCCCGATCAGGATCATACCGCCGACGGCGGCGCGCAGGATCGGGTTTTTGAACGCCTTGTGCGCGCCCTTTTCCGTGAAGGTCATCAAAAGGCAGAACGCGATGGAGACCAGTGCGCAGGCCGCCGCAAGGCCGACCACGCGCAAAAACGACATGGCCGTGTAGTCCGGAATGACCGGGAGCGCGAAACGTACCGGCTCGATGCCGAAAAGCAGCGAGATGCCGTAGGCGATCAGCGCCGCCGTCAGGCAGGGGATGAGGCCCGAATAATAGACCACGCCCACCGAGATGACCTCGAGCGAGAACAGCATGGCCGTCAGGGGCGTGCCGAACAGGGCCGAAAAGACCGCGCTCATGCCGCACAGGGTAATCAGGTGCATATCCTTTTCGTCGAACCGGCAAAGGCGGCCCAGCGTGGTGCCGATGCTGCCGCCCAGCTGCAGCGCCGCGCCCTCGCGGCCGGCGGACCCGCCGACCAGATGGGTGAGCACCGTGGCGACAAAGATCAGCGGCGCGAGCAGCACGGGCACGGCCCGGTCGGTGCGCACGGCGTCGATCACGTTGTCGGTGCCGGCCTTTTCCAGCTTTGTCAGCTGATACAGCAGCGCGATGACTGCGCCCGAGACCGGCAGCAGCCAGAGCAGCCAGGGGTGCGAAAGACGCAGGTCGGTCACCTTTTCCACGGCGATGTGGAACGCCGAGCCGACGAGGCCGCCGACCGCGCCGGTGACCGCCGCCACCACGACCCACTGCAGGAGCGTGCCGGTATAGACAAGCAGGCGCTTGCTTTGTTTTTTGAAGTATTGCATAGCTTCCTCCGAAGACGGAATTGTTCTGTGTGGTATTGTATCATAAAAGCAAGCGGTTTGCAAGGGGCGGGGGAGGGCACCCCGCCGCAGCCGCTCTCGCGTTGAATGTAAACGTTTCATGAACAACTGCGATTCACTCCCTCGAAACCGCTTTTCACTCCCGCGCGTTTGACAACGGCTTTTGTTTGTGCTATGGTGGACACGACAAAAGCAAAACATCTTTTGCATTTACCTTCAGGGAGGAATACACATGAAGAAAACATTATCCATTTTCTTATCCGTTCTTCTGCTGTTTTGCACGGTCGCGTTCAGCCTGACCGCCGCGGCGGAAGGGGAGACGCCCGAAATCGTTGACAGCGGCTACTGCGGCGGCGAAGGCGACGGCACAAACGTCACGTGGGTGCTCACAAACGACGGCACGCTGACCATCCGAGGCGAAGGCGAAGCAGCGACTTTCAGGCCGTCCGACAGCATACCGTGGTGTTCCTACGACAATCAGATTCAATCCCTTGTGATCGAAAACGGAGTCACGGTGTTCAATTCGTGGAACCTCTTCGGCTGCAGCGAACTGACCTCGATTGATCTGCCCGCCAGTCTTCAGGGCTTTTCCCTCGGTGACTATTTGTGTGTAGGCAGCAAGCTGCTGGAAATTCATGTTGATTCTGACAATCCGAATATGAAATCGCAAGACGGCATCCTGCTGAGCAAGGACGGCACAAAACTGCTGGCCTATCCCGTCGGCAGACATTTTGCCGTGATCCCTGAGGGCGTTACCGATATCGGTAGATTTTACGGCGCCGATATTCTTTCCGTTGTGATTCCGGAAGGGGTGGAAAGGATATCCGGGGGCACATTTTCAGAGTGCTTTAATCTGGCAAGAATCTCCATGCCGCTCAGCATGAAACGCATTGAAAACGCCGCTTTCTATGAAACCTTCGCCATCGGCATTGTCGAATACCACGGTACGCAGGAGCAATGGGATCAAATCAGTATCGAGCTGGATGAAAATATTCCCACGCATACGAACTATAAGCTTCATGAGGCCTACCGCGCATACGCGGAAGGACACGACGTGATTTTTGAAGACCGCGTGACAAAGGCACCCACCTGCTTTGAAGAAGGTGAAAAAGAGCTGATGCTCTGCTATACGCCCGGCACCACCTGGTCTCACCCGTACAGACAAAACTTCGTGACGATTTTGCCGGCCCTCAACCACTGCAACGCCTATGACGTTCCCGCCACCGAAGCGACGGCAACCGAGCACGGCTACACGGCCGGCGTCTGGTGCCCCGACTGCAATACCTGGCGCAGCGGCCACGCGGTGATCCATAACCACCTCGGGCAACAGACCGTTCTTCAGGCGCCGACCGCAACCGAAGACGGCCTTGTGGACATCGTCTGCACCGTCTGCGGCGAACACGGACAATACACGGTTTCCGCCACCGGCCCGCAGCCCGGCGACAACGGCAGCGACAGCGGCAGCAGCGGCGGCTTCTGGGTCCAGATTCAGAGCTTCTTCCGCGGGATCATCGACTGGTTCCTGCGCCTGTTCAAGTGGCTCGGGTAATGAGAATAATCGTAGGGGCGGCCATTGGCCGCCCGTTTTTTGCCGCCAACAGTGCGCGGTAACCCGTTTTCCTTTGCAATGCCGTTTTCTCGCGTCACTAACCACTTGTCACTAGTCACTGGCCACTAAAAAAAGAACCGCCGCGCGGCGGTTCTTTTTTGCACTCAGCTGAGCTTCATATCCAGCTTGATCGGGAAGTGGTCGCTCGGGTAAACGCCGTCGTAGGTGTCGCGCAGGACCTTGTAGGACAGCGTCTCGATCCCCGTTTTGGAGAGCATGAAGTAATCGAGGTTTTCGTCGTTGAGCGACTGGCCGTAGCCCTGGTAGGTCGCGCCGGAATCGGTGTCCTCCGTCTGATACTTCGCGTCGTTGAAGAGGGAGACCGCGGCGCGGTAGGTCTCGGTGTTCTCTCCGGTGTTGAAGTCGCCCATGATGATGCTCGGCATGCCGCCGAACTGCTCGATCTTCTGGAGCACCAGTTTGATGCCGTTGATCCGCGCCTCTTCGCTGACATTGTCGAGGTGCGTGTTGAACACGACGAGCTGCTTGCCGTCCGTCTTCTGCGCGAGGATCACGTAGGAGCAGACGCGGTTGAAGGCGGCGCCCCAGCCCTTCGACATGACGTCCGGCGTTTCGCTCAGCCAGAAGCCGCCCTTGTCGATCAGGTCGAACTTGCTTTCGCTGTAATAGATCGGGCAGGATTCATGGATGAGACTGTCGTCGCGGTACAGCAGCACGCTGCCGAAGCCGCGCAGCGCCTTGTCAAGGTACTGCTTGTGGACCGGCGTGACTTCCTGGAAGCCGATGATGTCCGGCGCGGCGCTTTTCAGCGTCTGGATCAGCAGCGGCGCGCGGTAGAACCAGCTCTTTTTGAAGAGATCCTCCGGCGAAAGACAGCGCACGTTCGCGCTGACGACGGTGATGACGTCGGTCTCCTCCTTGGCGGCGGCGCTGTAGTTGTCCTTGTCCAGCAGATACTGCGGAAGATAGAAGCCGAACACAACGGCGCAGATGAGCGCGGCAACCAAGAGCAGCTTCAGAATGAGGGAAAGCAGTTTTTTGAGTAAACGCATGATACAGTCTCCTTTCGTTTCTCGTGGGCGGTTATTCTTCTTCAAATATGGTTTTCAGCGACCGGTACCGCCATTGGTGGACCAGCACCGAGATCAGGATGATGCCGACGGCGAGTCCGGCGGCCGTCCGCGCCGTCTGGGTCAGCTGGGTGTGGAACGACGCCATGTCGCCGGTCACGAAGTGATACATCGTGTAGTACAGCCCGCCGCCGGGGACGAGCGGAATGATCGCGCAGGCGAGGTACTGGGTAGCGGGGGACTTCGTTACCTTCGCCGCGATCTCGGCGTAGAGCGCGCCGAACAGGGCGGGGAAGAGGTTCTGGAAAAATGCGTGGTGCAGGAAGCGCAGACAGATCACATAAACGACCAGCGTCAGCACCGCGCCGAGCACGGCGCAGGGGATCAGCTTCTTGCGCAGCCGGAACAGCAGAGAGAACCCGCAGGTGCCCGCCGCGCCGGCAAGGATCAGGATCAGAGCCTGTTTCAAATCCATACGTTCTCCCTCCTTACCCGAGTATCAGGATCGGCACGGCGAAGCCGCAGGCGATCGCCAGCGCCAGTATCAGTGATTCCAACAGCCGCAGCAGACCGCTCATGAGGTCGCCGCACAGCATTTCCCGGACGGAGTGGATCAGCATCAGCCCGGGGATGATGAGCATGATGTCACCGACCATGATCATCCCGGCGTTATCGGCAAGTCCGAGCCGGACAAAGCCGAGTGCCAGAAAGCCTGCCGTCGCGCTTGACAGCGCTGTGACGAACAGCTTGCTCATTCCGTGCACCTTCACAAGCGAACCGATCAGCCAGAGGATCACGGCGATCGGCGCCGCGGCGAGCGCGTCCTTCCACGAGCCGCCGAAGAAGACGGTGAACGCGGACGCTCCGAGAATGTAGCCGATACACGCCGTCGGGTGGAGCTTGACCGGGTCGCGGTTGATCGTGTCGAGCTCTTCGCGTACCGACGCGGGATCGACGGGCGAAGCGCAAAGCCGGCGCGACAGCGCGTTGAGCTTTTCCAGCTGCATGAAGTTGGTCGCGTAGCTGTAGATACGCCGCGACCGGGTCGCTTCCCGTCCGTCCGGATCGCGCGTTGTTGCAACGATCAAAGAGACGATGGAAAACACTTCGGTCTGCTGCATCCCGTAGGCGCGGCAGATGCGCACCACGGTCTCTTCCACGCGGTTGATCTCCGCGCCGCAGCGGATCATGCTTTTGCCGAGATCCATCGCCAGAGACAGGACGTCTTCGGCGGGATAAGCGGGTTGTGCCATGTGGTCTGCTCCTTTCGATTCGTATATCGCGCGTCAGGTGCCCAACAAGAAGATGCGGACGCTGTAAAACAGCCGGTGGAGCCACGCGGTCAGGCTGCCGAACAGTTCGCCGCTGTGGTCCCGATGGCAATAGGGACATAGATCTTTGATGTGTTCGCCGCACAGCCTGCAGTTGCCGTTTTCGTCAAGAACGGCGTGCCCGAGCGGCTTGAGCGTGACCTGTTTTGTCTTGACCGCGCCGCACAGTTCGCAGTGTTCTCCCTGCGTTTTGCCCGCCGTTGTGCAGGTCGCCGGCACGGCGGGGTCGATCACAAAGCTGTGATAGAGGGCGGGAACGACCCGCATTTCAAACGCGTCGCAGCCTTCGCAGTCGCGGCGTTCTTCGCCTTCGTCGGTGCAGCTCGG
>JAEEUW010000089.1 GCA_016290665.1 Clostridiaceae bacterium
GTTGCCGATCACGGGCAGCACCTTTTCGCCCCGGAGATGCAGCGCAATGCCGCCATGAAACAGCAGGTTTTCGATATGCTGGCAATTCATGGTGTTGTCGCCCAGAAAAACGACGGCGTCGTTGCCGCTGCGGTTCTTCTTCACGTTCTGCAGCGACTGTACGAACGCCTTATAGCGCGGCACGTTGTTGCCCTCGATATGCACGTCGGACAGCACGCTGAAGTTCAGTCGGCACTTTTCGGGGTCGCGCACGTCGTAGCTTTCGGTCTTGTTCACGCCGACCGCAACGAGCATCACAACCGCGATCAGGCCGCCGATCAGACGCAGAATCAAAGATTTGAACAGCATTCGATCACCTCATAACCGGATCCGGCGATCCGTCATCTTTACAGTATAACTATACCGCAGGAGGGGCCGCCCGTTTTTGAAAAATCGGTTTCCGATTTATGAACTTTTTGTTAATTGTGGCTTTTTGAAAAAACGCGGTCCTCCCGTCCGCGTTCCGGGCGGGAATCGGCTTGCTTTTTGCGTTTTTCCTGTGCTATAATGGCTGCAGGAGAGAATACAAAGAAAGCAGGTGCATCTCATGTCCTTGAATCTTCTTCCTTATCCGAACCATCTGAAAGAGCTCGGCGGCGCGCGAAAGCTGGCCGAGAGCGAGCCCCGGCTGCTGCAGGACGGCGCCGTCGCGCCCGAGGGCTACCGCCTGACGATTACGGCGGACGAGGCCGTTCTGGCCTTTGCCGACGAGGCGGGCCGCTTTTACGGCGAACAGACGCTGCGGCAGCTCAGAAACGCCGACGGCACCGTGCCGCTGGTGGAAATTGACGACGCGCCGCGGATGGGCTGGCGCGGCTTCATGATCGATTCCTCGCGTCACATCCAGACCGTGGACGAGATCAAGGCCATGATCGACGCGGCGGCAAGCTATAAGTGCAACGTCTTCCACTGGCATCTGGGCGACGACCCGGGCTGGCGGATGGAAAGCGAACGCTATCCCCTGCTCAACACCGTGGGCGCCTGGCGCGACGGCTGGGGCTTCGGCAATCCGAACCCCGCGCGCTACGGCGGCCTGTTCACCAGGGCGCAGATCCGCGACATCGTGGACTATTGCGCCGCGCGGCACATCACGGTCGTGCCGGAATTTGACATTCCCGGCCACTCCTCGGCGGTGCTGAAGGCTTATCCGAATCTTTCCTGCTTTGAAAAGGAATGCAACACCACGACGCAGGCCGGTGTGTATGACAACGTGCTTTGCGCGGGCAAAGAAGAAACCTTCGACTTTTGCTTCAGCGTGCTCGAAGAGATCATGGAGCTGTTCCCCGGCAAATATATCCACATCGGCGGCGACGAGGTGCCGAAGGACAACTGGAACGCCTGTCCGCTGTGCCAAAAGCGCATGAAGGAAGAAGGGCTCAAAAACGGCGAAGAGCTGCAGGGCTACTTCACGCGGCGGATTGCCGGTTTTCTGAAGGCGCACGGCAGGATCGCGATGGGCTGGAACGAGGTGCTGGAGGCCGGGCTCGACCCGGACGACATCGTGGCCGTCAAGTGGGACGACCCCAAAAACGTCTGCGACGCCTACGCCAACCGCGGCGGCAAGGTGCTCAACGAAAACCGCCACTATTTCTATCTGGATTACAGCTACCGGACCACGCCGCTGCGCAAAACATTCTCTTATGATCCCCTGCCCGACACGCTGACCGAAGCGGGCAGGAAAAACGTACTCGGCGTGGAAGCGCCGATCTGGACCGAATGGGTGGAAGACTTCAGACGCATGGGCTACCAGTGC
Source organism: Clostridiaceae bacterium (assembly GCA_016290665.1). Classification (GTDB taxonomy): domain Bacteria; phylum Bacillota; class Clostridia; order Oscillospirales; family Acutalibacteraceae; genus UBA6857. Next base: position 1,793 of record JAEEUW010000089.1, read on the forward strand.
TTCCCGCGGCTGCTGGCCTTGGCGGAGCGCGGCTGGACGGCGCCCGGCACGCGCGGCTATGACGAGTTCAAGCGCGTGGCCGAGCTGCAAAGAGAACCGCTGGCCGAACGCGGCATCGAGATGGCGCCCTATGACGAATGGGATCCGGTGGCGAAATGAAGGGTTTTTCTGTCGAAGCTTACGAAGCGAAGGTAAGCTGTGAAACCGAACCGAACGACGCCGTTCTGACCGCAGCGGTCCGCGGCGATTCGCTGACCCTTTCGCTGACCGCCGAAAAGAGCTTTCCCACGTTTGTAACCCTCCGCTGGCGCTTTGAAAGCCCCGCCGGCGTCCGCGTGGTGGGCGACGCCTGGGAGCGCAGCTACGGCAACCTGGCGTTCTGCGCCCTGAAAGACAACGACCGCTGGATGCCGTGGTATTTCATGGCCGACGACGGAGAAACCCGGTTCTGCTTCGGCGTGAAGACGCAGCCGAACGCCTTCGTCAGCTTCCGCTATGATGAAACGGGCGTTACGGCGCTGGTCGACTGCCGCAACGGCGGCTGCGGCGTGCGGCTGGGCGGCCGCACGGCAGAGCTTTGCACGTTCGTCCTCCGGCGCTATGAGGGCCCCGACGCGTTCGCGTGTCTGTGCGATTACTGCAAAGCGCTTTGCGACGCTCCCCTGCTGCCGGGAGAGATGGTCTACGGCGGCAACAACTGGTATTACGCCTACGGCAAAAGCAGTTTCGAATCGCTGAAGGCCGACGCCGCGCTGCAGGCGGAGCTTGCAGAGGGTCTCCCCGTCCGCCCGTTCATGGTGGCCGACGACGGCTGGCAGCAAAACCGCTGCGCCGGCCCGTGGCTGCCGAACAAAAAGCACCCCGACATGAAAGCGCTGGCCGACCGGATGAAGGCCATGGGCGTGCAGCCCGGGCTCTGGATGCGGCCGCTTTACAGCGAGGATCCGGCCGTCCCCGACGCGTGGAAGCTGCTGCGGGACGGCAAACGGGAATACCTCGACCCGACGGTGCCCGAAGCCCGGGTGCTGATCCGCGCCGACATCACCCGCATCAAAGGCTGGGGCTACCGGCTGCTGAAGCACGATTTTTCCACCGTGGACCTCTTCGGCAGCTACGGCAAGGATCTAGGCGCCACGATCACGAATCAGGCGGACTGGCACTTTTTTGACCGCAGCAGGACGAACGCCGAGATCGTGCTGGACTTTTACCGGCTGATCAAGGACGCCTGCGGCGACATGCTGATTCTCGGCTGCAACACGGTGTCGCACCTTTGCGCGGGGCTCGTGCACCTGAACCGCACCGGCGACGACACCAGCGGCTACGAATGGGCGCGCACCAGAGACATGGGGATCAACACGCTGGCCTTCCGGCTGGCGCAGAACAACGCCTTTTATCTGGTCGACGCCGACTGCGTGGGCATTCTCAAAAAGCACATCCCGTGGGAAAAGAACCGGCAGTGGCTCGACCTGCTCGCCCGCAGCGGCACGGCGCTGTTCGTCTCGTGCGACAAAGCCGACGCGGAAAAGAAGCGCGACCTCAAGGCGGCCTACCGCCTCGCTCTGCAGCCGCACGATCTGCGCCCGCTGGACTGGAAGGACACCCCCACCCCGGCGCACTGGCTGGCGGACGGCGAAGAAATTGTCTATCACTGGTAAAAGGCACGTTGCAAGGGCTGCCAGATTTCGGTTTTCTTCGCCCGAAGGCTGTGCTGTTGCACGCCGAGGGCGAAAAAACGTTGAAAAAAGAAAAGCAAATAATGGGTATGGGCGAAGCCCATCCAAAATACAAGTGAAAGAAGCAGAGCGCAAGTTCATTCCTGCGCTCTGCTTTTCTTTGATTATTGTTTTGCTTTTTTTGGTCTTCGCGAAATGTGGCAGCCCCGGCGCTCATTCTGCGGTAAAGCTCAACTTCAGCGGCAACGAGTGCTTATGATACGCCGACTCCGCGTCCACCAGCAGCGTATAGGTCCTGCCGGATTCCAGCGTGTCCGTGCCGATGCGGAAATCGGCGGTGTTGTCGTCGTCAATCACGAAGTAGTCGTCCACATAGGTGCCGGTATGCACGATCAGGCCCTTGTCGTCAAAGATCGACACGTGATAGTCGTGCACGATGAAGCGGCTTTCTGCTTCGGTGAACGAGAGCACCCATTCGCCGCCGTCGTTCTTCGCCGCAGAGGCCGCCGCGTCCGCGGGGAACACGGGCGCGGTGTCGTGGGCCGCCATGTTCTTGAACGTATAGGCGTAGGTCAAAGGCTTGTTGACGTTGTCGATGTAATAGTCGCTGAAGAAGGTATCCGACAGCAGATCGTAGCCGCGCAGACGGACGCTGCCGTCGTTGTCGGCTTCCACGATCAGCATCTGGGCAGCGGGATCGTAGCCGTCCGGATGCTGGCCCGGCAGATAGTTCTTGTCGGTCTCAAAGGTCGCCATGGCGCCGCAGCCGACCGAGGTATAGCTCGTCTGGATGAGGCTGCGCGGGTCGTTCATCGGAAAATGGGAATGGCCCGAGAAGTTCACCACGCTGTGGTGGCCGTTGAACACGACGTTCAGCTGCGGGTCGCCCCAGACGGTGCTGCCGTAGACCGTGCCCCACGGATGCGGGTGCACGAACACGAAGACCGCCTTGCCGTCAGCCTTCTTTTCGGCGGCGTTGATGGAATCCGACAGCCACTTGAGGCTGTTCGGCGTAAAGGTCCATTCCGTCAGGCTGCGCTCGCCCGAAAAGGCGATGCACGAAAAGCCGTTGATCTCGGTCACGGTATCGGGATCATAACCGAAGGTTCGGACGAAGTATTCCTTGTAGTTATCGTTCTTGAACTCGTGGTTGCCGTGGATCGTGACGCAGGGCGTCTCCGGGCGCACGTGCTCTTTGAGCGTTTCGGCATAGCGGATATAGTCGCCCTCGCCGCCGACGGAGGAGAAGTCGCCCAGGCAGAAGATGCCGTCCACGCCGGCGTAGGTCTCGTTGTTGTCGAACAACGCATAGGCCGTGTCGATCGCCTTGGCCACGTGCTGGTTCTGGTTGTGCGTGTCGGTAAACACCACAAGGCGCACCGCCGGCACAAAATCGTCGGGCGTCTGCGGCAGATCCTTCGTAATCACGCCGCCCAGACGCTGCGCGCCGCCGAACGGCAGGATGACGAGCAGCACCGCGAACACGCCGAACACGGCGCCGATGATCCATTGTTTGATTTCTGCAAAACTCATATCTGTTTTCCGCCTTTCCGGGTCACACCCTGCGACCCTTTCCTCTGTTTCCAACGGCGTTTCCGCCGATCGTTTTTTGTTTTAAAGCTGCAGCGCTTCCGCCGTCATGCCCGCTTGCCGCCGAAGCAGCTCTTCTTCGCCGACAAAGGCCGCCAGCGCGCCGACCTTGGTGACCGCCTTGCCGCCGGTGACGTTGCCGAACATGACGCACTCGCGCAGCGGACGGCCGTGGAACAGGCCGTAGCAGAAGCCCGCCAGAAATGCGTCGCCCGCGCCGGTGCTGTCCACGTTCCGGAATTCCCGCACGCTCGGGACGAAGAACGCGCCGTCCTCGTCGACGCCGAGGCAGCCCTCGCTGTCGGCTTTGACGATCACTTTTTTGAAATGCTTCTGCAGCGCCCGCGCCGCGTCGAGGAGATTGCCGCAGCCGGTCAGCTTCAGCGCCTCCTTGCGGTTGGGCGTGTAGTAATCGGCCAGTTCAAACTCCTCCCGATAGCGTTCGAACGAAAGGTCGTCGTCCCAGCCCATGTCGAGCACGAGAACGGTGCCCTCGGCCTTGAGCTTCCGGTAAACGTCGGTGAAGCCGCCCGGCGACATCAGGCAGATTCCGGCGCCGTGCGCCATGTGGTAAAACGCCTTTTTGGCTTCCTCGTCCGGCGCCATGCCGTTTTTGCCGTAGGTGATGAAGCTGCGGTCGTTTTTGAGAATCACGGCGCTCGTGACGTTGACGGGAATCCCGTCGCCGTGATAGAGATTCATGGGGACCACGTTGTTCTTCCGGAACTGCTGCAGCGCAAAGCGCGAGAACAGGTCGTCGCCCAGCTCGGTCGCAATCTTTGCGGGCACGCCCAGCCGCCCCAGATTGAGCAGCGTGGCCGGCAGGCCGCCGCCGAGCTGCAGCGAAAAGGAATCGGTATAAACCTCTTCCCCGACGTCCGGGATCTTCGGCATATTCTGATACAGCAGGTCAACGTTCGTGAGCCCTGCCCCTGCAATAAAACTCATGTCCATACTCCCGTGTAGGCTTTGTTGTGTTCCAGATAGGCGTCCGTCAGCTGCGTGGCCAGGCTGTAGGAGGCCACCAGCGGGTGCAGCGTCAGCGCTTCGACCGCCTTGACGCGCGATTTCGTGCGGATCGCTTCAGACGCCAGCCGCTCATAGATCTTGACGCGGCGGATCAGCTCGAGGTTCTGCTCGTCCACTTTGCCGAACCGGTGGGGCACGGCTTCGCCGCCGACGATATCGCAGGTAATCTCCACCACGTCGGTGTCGAGAAGGCCCTCGATCGCGCCGTTGTTCGGCACGCAGAGGATCATGGAATCCGCCTTGCCGCCCTGCGCGATCCGGATGAAGCTCAGCGCCACGCCGGCATAGCCGCCGTCGTCCGGCTCAAAGATGTCGAAGTGCCATCTGGTTTCGCGCTTCACGCCGGATTCGGCCGCCATATAGTTGTTTTCGCGTTCGCCGTACCAGTATTCGAAGATGGAAAGCGCTTTGTCAAAGTCGCGTTCCACGTCGAGCTGTTCCAGCTCGGCGGTCATTTTTCTGTTGATTTCGGCAATCTGTTCGCCGCGCGTCTGCGGGGCCGCAAGGATATTGGCCACCGCCTGCTCGCGGTAGTAGAAATAATAGAGATATTCGTTGAGGATCGCGTTCCGTTCGCGCAGCAGCGACTTTTCAAAATAGCGCAGGTCGGTCTCCTTGTAGGCGCGGTCGTTTTCGATCAGCTCCCGGAGCACGTCGCGGCCGCCGATCGTGACCGATTGAAAATAGGAGAGATGGTTGAGGCCGTAGACCTCGCCCCGGGCGCTGCCCTCCGGCGCGCCGTAGAGCTTTTCAAACGAGCGCAGCATACCGCTGGGCGCGTCGCAGATGCCGTAGGTGAAATCATAGCCCATGTCGCGCAGCGTCTGCGACACCACGCCGGCCGGGTTGGTGAAATTGAACACCTTGCAGCCCGGCTTTGCCAGCTGTTTCACCAGCTCGCAGTACTTTGCCAGCGCATCCACGCTGCGCATGGCGAACGACAGGCCCGCCGCGCCGGTGGTCTCCTGGCCGAGCACGCCGAGAGAAAGCGCAATGCGCTCGTCCCTGACGCGCATATCGTCCTCGCCCACGCGGATGGTGGTGATCACGTAGTCGGCGTCCCGGATCGCCTCGGCCGCGTCTGCGGTCAGCCGGAAGCGCAGATCCGCGTTCAGCTTTCCGGCCACGACCTTCGCCATTTTGCCGTAGATGTTCAGCTTTTTTTCGTTGTTGTCCATGAAGACGAGCTCGTCGATGCCGAGCTGCGCCGCCTTCTGGGCAATGCTCTTGGCAAGGAACATGGAGCGGACGCCGCCGCCCCCGATCACAGCAAGTTTCATGCGTCGTTCCCCTTTCCGTCGAAAGATGATTCCCGCTGCAGCAATGCTTCCAGCTGCGCTTTTGCCGCGGCAAGATCCGTAAACACGATTGCCTGCATGCCGCAGCGTTCCGCCGCCGCAACGTTTTCGGCGCTGTCGTCCAGAAAGACCGTTTCCTCCGGCACAAGCGCGTAGCGCTCCAGAAGGATGCGGTAGATGCGTTCGTCCGGCTTGCAGACGCGTTCCCGATAGGAGAACACGGCGCCGTCGAGCACGCGGAAGAACGGATAGCCGCGCACATAGTCGTGACTGTATTTTGCAAGGTTCGACAGCAGATAGACGCGACAGCCGCTTTTCTTCAGATCGCACAGCCAGTCCGCGACCGCCGGGCGCAGAACGTGCATTCTGACGCAGTCCGGCCGCAGGGCGCGGCGGATGGCTTTTTTCTGCGCGGGATGGCTTTTGCAAAGGTCGTCGCGCAGGGCCCTGACGGTCAGATAGTCGCCGGCGTCGCCCTTTTGCCACGCGCCGGAAAAGACGTCCGCAAGCAGATGCGCCGCCGTTTCGGCGTTGAAGCCGCACTTCAGCAGATAGGCCGGCGGATCGAAGTCGACCAGCACGTTGCCGAGGTCAAACACGACGTTTTTGATCGCCATCAGCGGTTCTCCTTTCGCAGCGTGACGGGCGCGGGCGCCGCGCCGTCGCTCGCCGTGAACTCCACACGGATCGCATCGGGCGAAAAGACGTAGCCTGTGCCGCCGATGTATTCTTTGTTGTTGGCCGCGCCGATCACGAGCGGACAGGTTGTCTGCAGCCTCAGGGCCGGATCGCCGGGCTGCAGCACTGCAAACCGGTGCTCGTGCGCCGAAAGGATCACGTCCGTACCCATGCTGCCCAAAAGATCGCACCAGCGCTGAAACAGCGGCCGCTCGATGTCAAACGCCGGTTCCTGCTTTCTCGGGAACTGGGTGTGCACCACGGCGATCCGCGTGGTCACGCCCGGCGCGTCAAATTCGGTTTTTGCATGCCGGATAACCTGGCGCAGATAGTCGGTCTGCGCCAGCCGGAACGGGTGAAACCGCGCATAGCCGCCGTATTCCCCGTGGTCATCCGGCTTGTCTTCGCCGCAGTCCAGCACGATACCCCAGACAGAGCCGAGGCGGAAGGTGTAATAGGTGTTGCCGTCTTGCGTCGGGATATACTGCGTCAGCTGCTCCGCAAGGGCGCCGCGCAGTTCGTGATTGCCGCGGACATAGACCACGGGACGGCTGCCGCCGGTCAGTTCGGCCGCGAGATTGTGCGCCAGCTCAAAGTGGCGCACACTGATGCTCTCGTTGACATCGCCGTTGACGATCAGAAAATCGAACGCGCCGAACGCGCCAGCCGCTGCAAGCGTTCGCTCCTTGTCACCGTGGGCGTCGCCCAGCATATAGGCGCGCACATTTCCTGTTTCGGGCACAGGATAAAACGGATAGTACCGTTCGGTGACGCCGATCGTCTCGGTCCAGTAGGATTTCCGCTCACGGATGCGCTGCAGAGAGAGGGTATAGCCGCCCGCCGCGTTGAGCGCCTTTTGCGGCACAGTAATCTGACGCAGGCCGGGCGCGGAGCGCAAAATACCGCAGACGACGTCGTCATAGACGGCGTCGCCCACTTTCAGCCGCGCATAGGCGCTGCGGCTGACGGAAAAGAAGATCTGATAGTCCGTGCCGACGGCATAGACCACAGGCGTATTGGAAAACATAGATTTCTCCGTAATGAATGATAGTTATGCTTCGACGGACGCATCCTGCGCATTGACATCTTCCACATAGGCGTTGATGCGCTTGTCACGCATGACGGCAAGTTCCTGATACATCTGCGCTTCTCTTGTCTTGGAAAGCGGCCACAGCAGCTTCGGAACGATACCCAGAATGCTCGTGACGAACGGAACGACCGTGCAAAGCGCGAACAGCCAGAACTTGGTGCGCTCGTCCTGCGTGCCGATCTTGGCGCCCTGCACATAGCCGATCTTCTTCATGACCAGCATGCGGATGGAGTTCATGCCGATGCCCTGCAATTTGAGCACCAGGTTCTTGGCCACGCTTGTGGTAGCCTCCATACGGTAGCCGTTCTTCCATTCGCAATAGTCCATGGCCTGATTCCAAAGGTCGGCGTTGATGACCTTGTTGACGCCGAACAGGAGCTTGACCAGAAATTCTCGGACACCGTAGGCGACCAGCATGGGCCAGACCTTGAGGTAGTTCTTCTTATACATACCGAAGGCAAAGAAGCCGAGCGTCACCATATCGCCGTAGAAGTCGGCGCCCACCCAGATGAAGCGGGAGGAGAAACGCTTGCGCAGCGGAGCCACGAAAGCGTAGCTGATGGAGCCGACCGGGCCGGAGATGCCGCTGACCAGCGCCTTGAGGGTGTTGATCATGTGCGTACTGCCGTGGACGTCGATCCAGTAGTTCTGCTCGTCGG
>JAEEUW010000012.1 GCA_016290665.1 Clostridiaceae bacterium
GCCACATAGGGCTTGAAATAGATGATCAGCACCGCGCCGACGAGCGCCGCCGCACAGACGAACAAGAGCGAGCGCACATCGCCCGAGCGCAGGAACGCGATGATCAGAAACGTAAAGAAGAAGATCAGCGCCGTGCCGAAGTCCTTCATCAAAAACAGCACGCCGATACAGCCGAGGGCATAGGCAATATAGAGATAGATGTTCTTTGCCGTCAGCAGCTTGTCGAGCGTGGCCGCGCCCACGAAGACGAAGGCCACCTTGACGAATTCCGACGGCTGGATCGAAAACAGGCCGTTGCCGATCACCAGCCAGTTATAGGCGCCGTTGATGGCGCCGACGAAAAAGCGGATGAACACGAACGCGCCGGCAAGGCCGACGAGCGACAGCGCCGCCAGCGGCAGGCGCACCTTCATCACGCGGCGCACGTCCTTGAGGAACCACAGCAGCACGTCATAGACCGCCACGCCCAGCACGATGGCGCAAAGCTGCTTGAGCTGGCTGTGCTTGTCCGCGCTCGTGCCGAGCGTCATGCCGACGCCGCACAGAAAGAACGCGATGAATTCCAGCTCGAAGTTGACCTTTTTGAAGCCGTAGTGCATCACGGCCACATAGAGCCATTCAAAGAGGATATAACCCGCGAACATCAGCGCGTTCTGCCAATAGAACGTGTTGCCCTCAAACACGGCGGGCACGGCGCAGAACAACTGAAAGACCGTCAGCAAAAGCAGGATAAAGCCGCGGTCCACATAGCGGTATTTGCGTGCGCGGGCGGTTTCCCGCCGCGCCTTGGAAGCTTTTGACATAGGGTTCCTCCGGAGTAATTCGGAATTCGGAATTGTTTCAATCGCGCCGTCAGCGCGATTGAAACGTAAACTTCTCCCCGCCGATATCGATCACGTCGCCGGGGAAGAGCAGCTGCGGCTTCGTCACGCGGCTGCCGTTGAGAAAGGTGCCGCGGGCACTCCCGAGGTCGTCGATCGCCCAGCCGTCCTCATAGAGAATCAGCAGCGCGTGGCGGCGCGAGGCGGCGGGGGAGGCCGCCGGAATGTCGCAGCCTGCGCCGCGGCCGATGGACACGCGGTTGCCGGTGAGCGAATAGGTCTCGCGCGTTCCGGCGTTCTGCAGCACGGCGCGGCGGCCGGAATCGGAGAACACGTCGCCCCTTCCCTGCGGCGGGCCGGCCTCCGAAATGAAATCCGGCTGCTTCTTTTCAAAATGCAGCTGCGGCCTGTGCGCGTCGTCATAGGCGGAAAGCGGCGTGAACAGCGCCGTCCGGCCGGGCGTTTCCGCGGCGGGCTCTGCACCCGGCGCGGCGGGGGCTTCCGGCGCGTCGTCGGGAATCGTGATTGCTTTTTTCTTTTTCCTGCCCACGCGGATCACCGGGTCGTTGACCACGGCGAAGCGGAACGCCATGCTGCCCAGCGTCAGCAGGTCGCCGGGCCGGATCTGCGCCTTTTCGCCGGCGGGCTGTCCGTTCACCAGAATGCCCGACTTGGAATTGAGGTCGTAGACGTACCAGCCGTCGATGCGCCGGCTGATGACGGCGTGGCTGCGCGAGACGGTCTCATAGCCGATCACAACGTCGCAGTGCTTGCTGCGGCCGATCGAGGTTTCCCACATGTTCAGCGGGAACCGCGCGCCGTCCACCTGATCGATCAGATAGCCGTAGATTTTTTCCTGCGGGTGGCCCAGCAGCAGCGTGAGCAGGCATTTGGCCAGAATCACGAGCCCCAGCACGGGCAGCAGGTATCTGGAAATGGAAATCACAACGTCCATGTTGTCCTCCGCGTCTTTGATAGGGGTATGATATCGCTTTCCGCCCGGATTGTCAATGAAACGAACTATAAACTTTGCTTGCTTTTCCGAAAGGAATCTGCTACAATCAAGTCAGCGTTTCGTCGCCTTCAGCGCGAAGATCGGCTGCCCGAGCGAAACGAAGCGCGATTCATATTCCGTCATGACGTTGTCCTCCGGTTCGTCGGCGTGCAGATCCAGCGTGACGTCGGAAAGCTCAAAGCCGCAGCGCGAAAACGCGCAGATCGACGAAGCGAACAGAATGCGGTTGTCGGTCTTTTGCAAAATTTCGCCGCCGTCCGTCAGGATCGCGCGGTAGATCTGAAGAAAGCTGTCGTGCGTCAGGCGGCGCTTTGCCTGCCGCTTTTTCGGGAACGGCGTGGAAAAGTTGAGATAGATGCGCCCGATGCTGCCCTCCGGCAGCAGCACGCCGAGCTTCTCGGCGCCGAGCAGCAGAAAGCGGAGATTCTTGAGCCCGGCGGCCTGCGCCTTTTCACAGGCCTGCACCACCACGTTCGGGTTGACCTCCACGGCAAGAAAGTTGCGCTCGGGGTGCTTTGCGGCAATCGCGGCGGCGAACTGGCCCTTGCCGCAGCCGATCTCCAGCTCCACGGGATGCGCGTTGCCAAAGAGCCCGACGAGGTCCAGCTTCTCTGCGCAAAACGGCAGTCCCTGATAGCCGCCCTCGGTTTCGCCGATATCGACGAGACAGTCTGCGACCCGCCGGAGCCGTTCGTCCAGATTCTTCTTTCTGCGCATGCGCATCGCGCGTCACCTCCGGAGATGTTTACCGAAACAGTATACCATAGATGAAACCAAACGACAAGGAGTTTTTGCAATGTTTTCCAAAGAGAGAAGAAATGAGCGGAGCTTTCAGAAGCACACCCAGCGCGAATTGAAAACGCTTTGCCGCGGCGGGGACCACCCCTTCCTGTCGCCCTATACGGCGTCCGACGTTCTGACGCATCCCTCCAGGGCGGAGGTGAAGATCGTGCCGTTCTTTTTGAAGAAAAAAGCCCCGGTGGTGCTTTGCTGCCCGGGCGGCGCCTATGCGGGCGTGTCGTGGATCAACGAGGGCTATGACATTGCGCGTGCGCTGAACGAGCGCGGCTTTTCCGTGCTGCTTTTGCGCTACCGCACCGGCCCGCGCGCCAAAAACGGCAACCCGCCCGCCGACGTTGCCGCCGCCATGCAGTGGCTCCGGGACAACGCAGACAAGTATCGGCTCGACGCCGAAAACGTGTTCCTTTGCGGCTTTTCCGCGGGCGGTCACCTTGCGGCCTATTACGCCGCAACGGCAAAGAAAAACGGCTGGCTCTGCCCCAAGGCGCTGGTGCTCGGCTACCCGGTGATCTCGCTGGAAACCGAGACCCACGGCCGCACGCGGCAGTTGTTTCTCGGCAAGCACGAGCACAACGCCGCCGCGCAGCGTCTCGCTTCGGTGGAACAGATTGCCGACGCACAGTATCCGCCCACGTTCACCATGCACTGCGAAGACGATACCTGCGTGCCGCCGAGCAACAGTCTGCGGCTGAAGGCGAGGCTGGACGAAGTCGGCGTGCCGTGCGAATGCGCGCTTTACCCCACGGGCGGCCACGGCTGCGGCCTTGGCAAAGACACGAGCGCCGACGGCTGGATCGACCGCGCGGCGGACTTTCTGAAGCGTTATACGGAGTGAGAATCATGCGCAACTATCAGAAGGAGCTGGACGCGATCATCGCGCGTCACAGCGAAAAAGGAGAGGTGCCGCGGCTGCTGCTGCACGCCTGCTGCGCCCCCTGCAGCAGCTATTGTCTGGAATATCTCTCGCAGTATTTTTCCATTACGCTGTTCTACTACAACCCGAATATCTACCCCGCGTCGGAATATACCCACCGGGTGGAGGAAGCGAAGCGGCTGGTGCGCGAGCTTCCGGCAAAGCACCCGATCACGTTTCTGGAGGGGATGTTCGACCCGCAGGCGTTCTATGACGCCGTGCAGGGTCTGGAAAACGAGCCCGAGGGCGGCGCGCGCTGCGAAAAGTGCTATCTGCTGCGGCTGAAAGAAGCGGGGAAACAGGCCAAAGCGGGCGGCTTCGATTACTTCACCACCACGCTTTCCATCAGTCCGCTCAAGAGCGCCGACAAGCTCAACCGCGCCGGAGAAGAAGCCGCTGTGGCGTGCGGCGTGCCGTTTCTCCCGTCGGATTTCAAAAAGAAAAACGGCTTCAAGCGCTCGATCGAGCTGTCGAAGGAATACGAGCTTTACCGCCAGAACTACTGCGGGTGTGTGTTCAGCCGGAAAGAAGTCAACAGCCAACAGTCAACAGTTCACAGCTGAGCCGCCCGCCGGGCGGCTTTTTCCATTCTTTATGTTTAACCCCGCACTTGACAACTTTTTCCATCCGTGCTATAATTCCAGACAGAATATTGCAGGGGTGCCACCGGCTGAGACCGCTTCACGCGGAACCCTTACACCTGATCCGGATCATACCGGCGTAGGGAGCGATGTAACGCCTTGTGATATCCAGATCACGGGCGTGTTTTTTTCGCCCGAAAAAAAGGAGCGATTCTTATGTCAGAAAACAAACGGATTTCATCCACCCAGAAGCTCGCCGAATGCGCGATCATGCTTGCGCTGTCTGTGCTGCTCAATGCGTTTCCCATCTATAAAATGCCGATGGGCGGCGACGTCACGCTGTTTTGCCAGCTGCCCATTGTTGTCATCAGCTACCGTCACGGCTTGCGTTGGGGGCTTTTGACCGGCTTTGCCATGGGTGTCATCCAGATGTTGTTCGGCCTTTCCAACTTCTCTTATGTGACCGGCATCGTTGCGTATCTCGTAGTTGCGTGTGCCGATTATCTCATTGCATTCTCTTCGCTCGGCTTGGGTGGAATCTTCCGCGGGAAGATCAAGAATCAGGCTGCTGCGCTGGCGGCCGGCGGCGCGCTCGTTTCTGTTATCCGCTTTGTATGCCACTTTATTTCCGGTGTCACCGTGTGGGCCGATTACGCCAACGGAGCTAAGGCCGTTTGGATCTATTCGCTGGGTTATAACGGCACATATATGGCCGCCGAGCTGGTGCTGACTGTGATCGGCGCGCTGGCGCTCGGCTCGCTGATCGACTTCCGTTCCGCCCGGCTCCGCGGCCTGCGCCGCGGGGCAAAGGCTGTTGCCGACGAAACGGACGCAGACGCCGAAAACAACGAATAATCCCCTCACTTGATAAAGCGAAACGCAGCCGCGGGAAACCGGGCTGCGTTTTGCTGTTGTTTTGTATGTCCGTCAATCGTAGATGACGGCGCCGTTCGTCACAAGGCCGTAATCCACCACCGTGACGTCGGGTTCGCTTTCGCGTTCGGCATACTGCACGGTGCGGGTCTGCTGTTCGGTCTCCATCGAGAACTCGCGCACGTCCACGTCGCTGACGGTGTAAACGCTGTCGCCGATGAAGGTGCCGCGGAACAGCCGGCTCAGGGCGTAGGCGTAGTTCGCGCCCTCCGTGCCGTGGACAAACGCTTTCATTTCGCCGAAGCGGTCGCCGTCCACGGTGAACCAGCGGAACACGGCTTTCGTGCCGACCCAGCAGTCGCTCTTGTCGAATACCGAATAGGTCACGGGGATCCCGAACGCGCCGTGCTGCGAATCGAACACAAACGCTTTCGGCTCAAACACCACGTCGGTGCCGGCCTGCTTGATCACGTGGCTGTCGGTCTCTCTGGGGTGCGTCGGGTCGCTGATGTCGAAGAGGGAGAGCTTCACGCTGTTGTAATCGGCGCTTTCGTCATCGCCGTTATAGCCGACGCCCAGCAGCAGCGTGCTCGTCAGCGGATGCAGATAGGCCGAGAAGCCGGGCAGCTTGACCTTGCCGAGAATCGCCGGCTTTGCCGGGTCTCTGAGGTCGATCGCGAACAGGGGATCGGTGTTGCGGAAGGTGACCACGTAGGCGAGGTCGCCCAGAAAGCGCGTGCTCTTGACCTGCTCGTCGGGGGCGAAGTCCGTGAGCTCGCCGACAATCATCAGCCGGCTGTCCAGCACATAGAGCGAGCTGACGTCCATATCGGTCTTGTAGTTGTAGTCGGTCGTGGTGATGCGCAGATAGCCGCCGCACTGGTCGATTGCGTAATCGTCGCCCGCTTCGCCGGGCACCGCGCCGGTCGCCTTGAGCGTCACCGTGGCGCCGTCCAGCCCGAAGGCATAGATGTTCGTGCGGCAGTTGCCGTCGTCAGACACGTTCCAGTCGGTAGCAAGCAGATAGAGCGTGTCGGCGGAGCAGTACATCTCGCTGCTGTAGCCCAGCACGGACAGGCGGGTGGTTTCGGCGTCCTTCTTTGTCACGTCGAACGCGGAAAGCACCAGGTAGCTTGTGTCCTCCGCCTTTCTGTCGCGGATCAGGATTTCGTCGCTTGTCAGCGTCTTGCCGTCCACGGCGGGGGCGTAGTTCTTTTCCACCGCTTCCTTGCTGTAGACGTTGACGTCATACTGCGTCACGGTATAGAGCACGTTCCCGATCATGCGGGTCTGCAGCAGGTTGCCGTCCTGGCGCAGCTCGCGCAGCAGCACCGGCTTTGCTTTGTCGGTGGTATCATAGATGAACTGCACGGTGCCGTTCGTTTCAAACCACGAAAGCCCGTCGTAATAATAGCCGCCCTTCGTATTCTTGCGGTCAAAGCGCTTGCGCTCCGCTGCCGTGAGGACCAGCCGGTTTTCCAGCACGTAGGCTTCCTGAAAATAATAGCTGCTCTCGTCGTCCTTCGGCTGCGGCTGCAAGACGCTCAGCTTCTGCATCGTCGTTGTGTCAATGATCGTCAGCGCGTCGCCGTTGGCGATATAGAGATAACGGCCGTCGTTTTTGAGGATATCCGCTTCGTCCACGTTTCCGTCGCGGGTGTTGGTCTGGCCGTAATTGCCGGCGGCGGCCCCGATTTCGGCGGCTGCGCGGGTGACGGCGTTCGCGTCGTTCACTGCCTGCGGCATGACGGCGTCAGACTCGAAATGCTCTTCGTCCACGGCATAGTCCGCGGCCTTGTTGACGACGCCGTTGAAGAAGATCCCCTTGCGGCGGATGGCGGCTTCGTCCTGATAGAGATTGCCGAAATACGCCTTGAGGTCGCTGTCGCTCTCGAAGCGCGAAAGCACCGGCGCCTTGAGCGTCCGCACGGGTTTGAGCTCGTTTTGCGGCTGTGTCTGAGTCGAAACCGGCGCGTCTGCGTTGACGATGGTGACCTGTTTGTGGATCGGCGGCAGCAGCGAGACGCTCGTGACGACGATGGCCACGGCGGCCGCGGCTGCAAGCACCTTGGGCAGCACGTGCTTTTTCTTTTTGAATTGTTTGACGTTGTGTTCCCGGACCATGCTTTTCACATTTTCCGTTGAAAGGCTGTCGGGCAGCTCAATTTCTGCGCTGAACAGGGCTTTCAGGTCTTTGTCGTTTGGTTCGTTTCGTTTCATGATTGTTCGTCTCCTTCACGAAGCATGGCGCGCAGGGTGTCCTTCGTCCGCGAAAGGCGCGAACGGACGGTGCCGCTTTTGCTGCCGGTCATCTCCGCCAGTTCCTTGCTGTTGTAGCCGAACAGCACGGAAAGCAGCAGCAGCTCGCGGTCGGCGTCCGGCAGCTGCCGCAGCGCCATGTGCAGCGCCGCGTGCGACGCCGGGTCGCTTTCCTGCCCCAGCAGACGGCAGCAGTCTTCAATGTCAAGAAGCTGTGTCTGCAGGGCTTTTTCGCGCTGCTTCCGGCGGCAGCAGTTGAGCAGAATGGAAAAGAACCAGCTGCGCACACTTTGGGCTTTTTTCAGTTGTCGAATGTTCTGGAACGCGAGCAGCACACAGTCGCTGACCGCGTCCTCCGCGAGATGGGGCGACGACGTCTGGTAATACGCAAAGCGGAACAGGTCGTGCCGAAGGTCGGCATACAGCTCGCCGAACGCGTCCGCGTCGCCTGCCTGTGCGCGGCGCACAAGCGTTTTTTGGTCTTCCGGTTTCATGTGATCACATCCGTTCGATCTGTTAGATGGAAAAAAGCCGCAAAGTGTTGCACGGGAAAGGAAACTTTTTTCAAAAACAGTATAGCACGTGTTTCAGTCGACAGTCAACAGTAGACAGTCAACAGTAGACAGTCAACAGTAGACAGTCAACAGTCGACAGGGAACAGGGAACAGGGATGGATGAAAAAGACTCCCCTCCGAACAGGAGAGGAGCGATTTAAAATCAAGCGGCCGGTTCCCGCGTTCAGCTCGCCAGCACGCCCGCCAAAGACTTGTCGGCCAGGAACGTGTTGAGATTATAGACGAACAGAATGTGCGTGAAGTCGTTGTCGTCCGTGATGTTCTGCAGGGAATCGCTGAAGTAGCGCGGATCGATGATGACGATCTTGGAAAAATAGGGGGTCAGCATCGGAATCAGGCAGTTGGCGTAGGAGTCCTTGAACAGCAGCAGCGTGTCCTCGGTCTGCGAAAGCGTCTGAATCACGATCTTGTCGAAGTTGCCGCCGAGGAAGACCTCATACTGGTTCTTCTGGTCGAGCTTTGTTCTGTCGAACACGCTGGGCGCCGTTTTGTTCTGCGATTCATAGTGGACCGCATAGGTGCCCTCGCTCTTGTTCGGAATGCAGACCTTCAGCACGTCGCGGAGCTTCCGGTCGCCGTAGGACGCGGCCAGCGTGCCGGAGAACCGGTCGGAGACCGCCGCCACGGTAAAATGCTTCTCCTTTGCGCCGAGCTCCCATTTGCCGCTCAGCGCCAGAAAGGCGCGCAGGGCGGCGTCGGTCGTCCAGTGGTGGTCGGTGCGGTAATAGAGCGTGGTCGGATCCTCGACCTTTTCATAGCTCTTGAGCACGCTGATCCAGCTGAACTTTTCGCCCGAAAGCTTTGCCTTCACCTGCGAAAGCTGCGCCTTCTGGTCGTCCATTCTGATATGATAGGGGAGATACTTTTTCAGCACGTAACTGCTGTTCGGCGCCAGAATCATGGCGGCCTGCGCGTGGCGGTGCTGCCCGAGGAAGTCGTTGATCGCGTCGGTCGTTTTCTGCAGCAGCTCTTCGTTCAGCGGGGTCTGGCGTTCAAACAGAAAGCCGCGCCTGCCCAGCAGCACGCCGTTCTCTTCGCGGCGGCCGGTCAGCGTTGCAAAAAAGCTGTGCATCGAAATCAGACCGTCGCGGCCCGGGAACTGGTCGGTCAGATAGGTCTCGTATTTTTTCATGAAGCTGCCGTCGGCAACGGCGGAGAGGGTCAGCTTCGGCTTTTGCTGCAGCGTGCGGTTCTCGTTTTCCGACATGGCTTTGTCGGGAACGACAAGGAACAGGAACGCGTGCAGCGCCAAAAACGCCGCGAACGCGACGCAGATGCAAAGGCAGACCAGCGTTGTCAGACTGCGCTTTTCCGCCTTGGGCGTGTTGGAATCGGGAGCTGTCGGTCGTTTCATGGTTTCTTCCTTTAAAATCTGAAATAGAGGAACGGGTTATAGGTGTCGCTGACGAGGCTGACCACGCACAGCGCAAGCACGGCGGCATAGCCGACGGCCTGCAGGGCCAGACGCACGTTGGCGTTGCGCAGCTTGGGGAATTTGCGGAAATAGCCGAGGGCGCTGCAGGTCATCACGGCGAACGGGAAGAGGTTCGACATCAGCAGATACCAGGTGTCGCCGTCCCAAAGGCCGCCGAAGCCCACCATGGCGCCGAGATACTTCGCCGCGCCGCCGAAGGTTTCGGCCGAGAAGAAGACCCAGCCGACGATGACGATGAGCATCGTGAGCACGCGCCGCGCCCAGAGCGGCAGCTTTTCAACAAGGCTGCCGAAGACGTACTTTTCAAGAATCAGCAGCACGCCGTAGTAGGCGCCCCAGGCCACGAAGTTCCACGCCGCGCCGTGCCACAGGCCGGTCAGCGACCAGACGATCAGCAAATTGACGATCGTGCGGGCCGTGCCCTTGCGGTTGCCGCCCAGCGGGATATAGACGTAGTCGCGGAACCAGGCGGACAGCGAGATGTGCCAGCGGCTCCAGAAGTCCTTGATGGACGAGGCGGTGTAGGGGAAGTTGAAGTTCTGCACGAAGTCGAAGCCGAACATCTTGCCCAGACCGATCGCCATGTCGGAATAGCCCGAGAAGTCGAAATAAATCTGCAGGGTGTAGCAGAGAATGCCGAACCACGCGGTCACAAGGCCCAGCGAAGAGACGTCGCGCGCCGTGATTTCGGTATAGACCGCGCCGATGGTGTTGGCGAACAGCACCTTTTTGCCCAGACCGCGCACAAAGAACAGCACGCCCGCCGAGAATTTGCGAATGCCGATCCGCCGGCCCGTCAGCTGGCGTTCGATATCGCCGTACTGCACGATGGGGCCGGCAATCAGCTGCGGGAACATGGTGATGTAGGTCGCAAACGACAGCAGGCTCCTTTGCGCGCGGCACTTGCCGCGATAGACGTCAATCACATAGGAAAGGATCTGGAAGGTATAGAACGAAATGCCGATCGGCAGCGAAATGTTCGCCGCCTTGATCTCCATGGAAAACAGGCGGTTGAGGTTGTCCACCGCAAAGGGATAATATTTGAAAAAGCCCAGCACGAACAGGTTGAACACCACGGCGCAGACAAAGACCGTTTTGCGCCTTTTCGGGTTGCGCACCGGCGTTTGCAGATCCAGGCCGATATTATAGTTGAAATAGATGCTGATCAGCATCAGCAGAATATAGACCGGCTCGCCCCACGCATAGAACACGAGGCTGGCCAGACAGAGCACGGCGTTTTTCTTGGTGATTTCCAGCTTCGGCTCGTGCCGGAAGAACGGCACAAAATAGAAGAGCAGAACGACCGGAAGAAACACAAACAGGAAGGTTGCGCTGCTGAATAACATGAATGTCTCCTTACAAATCAGTGAAGCCGTTGAACGGCGGATGAATTACAATGCCTTTTTGAACGCGCGGACCGCTTCGTCGGGCGTGTCGGAAACGACGTAGAGCACGTAGCCGCTGCGCTGCAGCAGCACGTAGGATTCCAGATAGCCGCTCTGCTCGGGCGCATAGCCGGCGAACAGCTCGGCCTTGTCGTTCACGCTGGCCTTGATTCTGTCAAGCAGCGCCTGTCCGTCGTTGTCCTGGGGAAGCTTGACCAGAAGCAGCTCGCGCACCTCCATCACGTCGTCGGAGGCGAGATAGCGCACGTCGTCGAACTCCTGGGCGTCCAGACCGAACTCTTTTTTGAACCGGCTCTCAGCGCAGTCCTCCAGCGCCGAAACGTCAACAGCGCCCGAAACGGCGTCAAACACGCTTTGCAGGTCGGCGGAGCTTTGCTTGTTCTGCGTGGAAAGCACCAGAATGAACACCAGCAGAACGACCACGCAGGCCGCTTCTTTGATTCTCAGTTTGTTCATGCGCCGATCTCCAATTCTCTGATCAAATGGACCAGCCAGTTGTTGCGGTAGAACGAGGCGGAAAGGTGGATGCCGTCCGCGCCGTAGAACGCGGTGCTCCCGCCGAAGGCCGGGGCGGAATCGAGCCACTCCACGCCGAGCGTTGTGCACATCTCCTTCAGCGCGCTGTTATAGTCGTCGATGCGCCCGAACTCGGGCGAAACGGCCTTGCTGCGGTCCACGGGGAAGAGCAGCGAGACCACGATGCGCGTCTTGGGCAGCTTGTCCTGCAGCTGCCGGATCAGCGACGTATAGTTGCGGATAAACGTGTTCAGCTGCGCGTCGCCGGTCGAAATCATGTTGAGTCCGTAATGCAGCAGCAGAATGGGCGGGTGCTTGGCCACGATCTTGGAAAGGTTCGACTCCAGATGATGCAGGCTTGCCGAAACCTCCGCAAAGATGTGGTTGGCGTTGAGGATGTTGTAGACCTCCAGTCCGGCCATCAGCGAATCGCCGGCGATATAGAGATCCGACAGCGCCTTGCGGTAGGAGAGCTGGCCCGCCTGAATCAGGCTGATGATCTCCTGCGTCTTGAGCTCGCGCTTTGCCCTGGCCAGCGCTTCCAGGCGCTGCTGTTCAATGACGTCCAGCTTTTTCTGGATCTCGTCCAGCGGAACGTCCTCCAGATCCTGCAGCATGGAGACGCCCTCTTCGGGGTCCAGACCCCGCGGCATGCGGTAGCTGCGCGCCGCGACGAAGCCGGTCAGGGGCAGCAGCGATAGCACGCAGAGAAACACAACGGCAATCAAAAACTTCTTCAAAAAAATAACCTCCGATAACGGGGAACAGCGTTCACTTTTTTAATATGATAATACTTGTCGAATTTGAAGTCAAGATGTCGAAAGCGAATTTTTAAAATTTAAGAAAACAGACAAAAATCTGCCCGATGCACGTACTTTTTTTATTTCTTTTTTTCTGTCCCGCGAACGGCCGGCCGGAGTTGACTTTCCTCTTCAAAAATGGTATCATGAAGTCAGAATGGACAATCGGGTAAATCTGCCCTTTTTATTCTGCAATACCGATTCCGGCCCGGAATTCCGCGCGGCGCGCGCCGCCGTTCCGGCCGAAGACGCAAAGGAGGAGACGCGATGGCAGACGTTCAGGAGTTCAAATGTCCGCGCTGCGGCGGCAAGCTGGAGTTTGACGCGGCCGGACAAACGATGAAGTGTCCCTATTGCGACAGCACGTTCGACCCGGAATCGCTGCGCCGGGCAAGCGACAACGCCACGGCGGGGCCTGCCGACGCGCCCGCGGCGGGCGAAGAGGCAGCGTGGGAGCCTGCCGGGCAAAACTGGACCGGCGCCGAGGAAAGCGCCGTGCAGACCTACGTCTGCAAATCCTGCGGCGGCGAGATCCTTTCGGAAGAGACGACGGCTGCCACGGCCTGCCCCTTCTGCGGCAACCCGGTGGTGCTTGCGGGCCGGGTGAGCGGCACGCTCAAGCCGGACTACGTGATTCCGTTCAAGCTCAACCGGCAGCAGGCGATGGATAAGCTCAGGGAGTTCGTCAAAGGCAAACGCTTCACGCCGCGCTTTTTCGCCTCCGAAAACCGCCTGCAGGAGATCCGCGGGCTGTACGTGCCGTTCTGGCTGTTTGATTCCGACGTCAGCGCCGCGGTGGAGTTTGACGCCACCACGACGCGCCGCTGGTCCGACAGCGACTACGACTATGTGGAGACCTCGCATTACGACGTGCTCCGCTCCGGCACGATGCGTTTTGAAAACATCCCCGTGGACGGCTCCAAAAAGATGGCGGACGACCTGATGGATTCGCTGGAGCCCTTCTTCATGGACGACGCGGTGGATTTTCAGACGGCGTATCTTTCCGGCTTCCTGGCCGACAAATACGACGTGACCATGGAGCAGAGCATGCCCCGCGCCAACGCGCGCACCAAAGCCAGCGCCAAGGCCGCGCTGCACACCGATCTGGGGAAATACACCAGCGTGATTCCGAAAAGCGAAAACGTGCAGATCGTCCCCGGCAAGGCGAAATACGCCCTGTTTCCGGTGTGGCTGCTCAACACGAGCTATCACGGCAAGACCTACACCTTCGCCATGAACGGCCAGACGGGTCGCTTCATCGGCAATCTGCCGATCTCCAAAAGCAAGCTTGCCGGACTGTTCGTCGGCGTTGCCGCCGGCGTCAGCGCCGTCACCTTCCTTGCCGGTCTGCTGGCCGGGCTGTTTTGAGGAGGGCGCGCCATGAAACGAATTCTGATCCTGCTGCTTTCCCTGTTGCTGCTGGCCGCGTCGGCGCTGCCCTGCGCAGCCGCCCCGGCGGGCTTCGTGCGGCTGGACAACGCGCCGACCGAAGACGAAACGGCCAGCCTCGGCGTCTGGTTCGATCTGATCCTGCAGTCCTACGGCGTGGAAGCCTATTTCCTGATCAACTATGACTATGAGGGCGGCGAACCCTTCAAGGCTTATGCCAAGGACTATCTGAACGAGCACCAGACCGGCGACGACGCCCTGGTCTTTGCCGTTTCCTCCACCACCTATTACATGAACACCCGCGGCAGAGCAAGCGATCTGCTGCTGGACGGCGACATGGATCAGCTCTATGACGCGATCCGCGCCGCCGACGAAAAGGGCGAACAGTATAACGCCGCGGTGCAGTTCTACAAAGCGCTCGACAAGCTGCTGAAATGGCGGCTTGCCAACGTGCCCTCGCTGACCACCGCCGCCGCGCCGGACGCCTCGCAGGCATCGACCGGGACGCCCGTGCCCCCGGAGCGGGTCGTGATTCCCGGCAGCGTGGAGATTCCGGACGAGATTTCGCCCGTGCGCGGCAACCGGCTGGTGGACGAGGCCGATCTGCTGACGCCAGAGGCTGAAACCGCGCTGCGGGAAAAGCTGGACCGCATCAGCGAAGCGCTGCAGTTCGACGTGGTCATCGTCACCGCAAAGCATATCGGCTCGCGCACCCCGATGGAGTTCGCCGACGACTATTTCGATTATAACGGCTTCGGCTACGGCCCCGGTTACGACGGCGTGTGCCTGCTGGTCAGCATGGCCGAGCGCGACTGGTGGATTTCCACCAGCGGCTTTGGCGAGACCGCGCTGTCGGACGATTATTTCATCGACATCATGGACCCGTCCGATCTGACCTATTACCTGAAAAAAGGGGAGTACGACCGGTCGTTCAACTACTTTGCGGACACGGTCAACGACTTCGTGCTGGAGGCGAAGGTCGGCGAGCCGTTCTCGCGCAGTCACCGCTATCAGGACTGGAAGAACAAGGTGATCGGCGTCTGCATCTCGCTGGCGCTCGGGTTGATCGTTGCGGCAATCGTGACGTATTACAAGAAGGAGACCTACGTTTCCGCCGTGCACGAGAAGCGCGAAGCCGGCGGCTATATGGTCGGCTCCGTCCGCTTCGGCGAATGCTATGACCGATATCTCTATTCCAGCGTCCACAAGTCCAGACGCGTGACGGAAAGCAGCAGCTCGTCCTCCTCGGGCGGCAGCTCCTCCTCCGGCGGCCACCACACGTCCTCTTCCGGCCGCAGTCACGGCGGCGGGGGCGGAAAGTTTTAATTCAGATGGCCAGAAGCCAGATAAACAGAAACAAGAATTGCTGATGAAACCGGAGGTGTCTCCCATGCAGAAAAAACAGAAATGGCTTGCGCTCCTGCTCTGCCTGTGCGTGGCGTTGAGCAGCCTGATTCCGGCCTTTGCCGCAGACGGCGAAGCAACGGGCAAGCTCGGCTTCAACGTGGGCTATACGCTGGACGAAACGACCGGCGAGGTGCTCATCTTTCTGATGAACGGCGCAAAGTCCGGCTCCATGGCAGGCTTTGCGCAGTCGCCCTTTTCGGATCCCGCGAAGGTGAAGACCGTCAGGATCGACCCGTGGGTGCACAACATCGGCGCAGGCGCGTTTGCCGGCTGCGTCAACCTGACCGAGATTTGGATTCCCTTCACCGTGAGCGAAATCGGCGCCGACGCCTTTGCGGGCTGCAGCGGCTTCACCGTGCGTTACGACGGCTCCGAAGAGGCGTGGAAGACCGTGCAGATCGGCGGCGGCAACGAAGCGCTGACCGCCGCGCCCCTGATCATCGGCCCGTTTGAAGACGCCCCCATCACGGAACCGACGGTGGAACCGAAGCCGGAGAATCTCTGCCCGTGGTGCGACACGGTCCACGGCGACGGCTTCTTCCAGCGGATCGTTGCGTGGTTCCATAGTATTTTGGCAAAAATCATCCGCAAATAAACCAACACAAACACCGAAAAGGAGATGTGCGTATGAAAACAAGAAAACTGTTCGCCCTGATTCTGGCAGTCCTCATGCTGCTGTCGGTCGCGCCCGTCGGCGCCCTTGCCGCCAATCTGCCGACTGCGCAGAACGTCCGGGTTTCCGGCGGCGACGAAACCATCAGCGTCCAGTGGGATCCCATCAACGACTTCAACGCCAGAAAGGATCTCAAATCGTTCCATGTGCTGTATTCGACCGACCGGACAAACTGGATGCTTGCGGGCGGCTCGCCCAGAGATTCGTCCATGTGCGTGCTCAGAGAGCCGGAGGAGGGCAGCTTCAAGGCCGGCACGACCTATTACTTTGCCGTGCAGACCGTCAGCTGGAGCGACGAGCTCGGCCCCATCAGCGAACCCTCCGCGCCGATCAAGTACACGAATTCCACGGCCGACAAGCGGGCCGAGTGGGAGGCCGTGATGGCCGGCTACAACACGCCGACCAAAGAGACCGGCACCAAGTATGACAAGGTCAAGCTCGTCAAGGGCGAAAAAGTGGTCTGGGACAACGGCCTTTATACCCTGACCGTGACCGTGACCGCCGTGTCCGCCGCCCAGGCGACGCTGAACGTCGCCATGAAGAACAAGACCCCCTGCACCTTTGAATGTACCTTCGTTTCGTGGAACGGCGTCGGCGGCAGGTCGTCCGGCGAAAGCGTGGACGTGCACGAGGGCTCCAAGACGCTGAAAATCGACCTGACGAACCTGAAGGACGGCGCCAACTATTTCGCGTTCTCCGTGTCCGGCTACGGCAACCCGGTGTCGCAGTATTACGGCGTGGCCAGAGGCGGCGAGTATAACGAATACGCCGACAAGCTGATCTATCTCGGCCGCAAGCATTCGCTGTGCTTCCAGAAGGCCCCCAACGCGGGCAAGATTGCCGCAAACGAGGTTTCCGCAACCAAGAATTCCATCACCGTCGGCAAGGCGTATCAATCAACCAGCGAGGCCGCAAAGGGCTCCGGCACCATTCTGTTCTACCGGGTGGACGGCACCAAGAAGTTTGCGAAAAAGACCTTTGCCGCCGGCAAGGCGCTGAAGCTGACCAAGCTGAAGGCCAACACGCTTTATGAGATCAAGGCGATCAACTATGTCAAGGGCGTTTCCGCCGCCGACAACAAGACGCTCGTCACCTCCAAGAGCGGCTACAGCAACCGCATCTGGATCCGCACCGCGGTGGCTTCTGCGCCCGAAATTCAGTCGATCAAGGTCAGCGGCGCCAAGGTGGGCAAGATCCACGTCAACGGCTATTGGGAATCCGACGGCGACTGGCATCCGGCCTATGACGTGACGGTCACGACCTATCAGATCACCGTCACGCTCAAGAGCGCGCCCAAGGGCATTCAGGGCATCAAGGTCACCGGCGTCGACCGCAACGGCTATCCGCACTGGATCAAGGGCACCGGCAAGACCTTCACGATCAACGCCAACGCCAAGGGCAACGCCAAAGGCAAGAGCGTCAATCTCGGCATCGCCACGTTCACCAACCAGTTCGGCAGCGATTCCGGCTACAGCGGCTACAGCCCCGTGACGAAGAAAGCCGTCACAATCCGATAAACAAAGGGTGCAAAAGCACCGGGAGGTGTTTCCATGAAACAAACCAAAAAGGCGGTTTCCCTGCTGCTGGTCCTTGTCCTGCTGCTGGGAGCCCTGTCCGCCGGGTCGGTCTGCTTTGCCGCCGCCCGCGGCCAATGCGGCCCCGAAATGTACTGGGTGCTGGATGACAACGGTCTGCTGACCATCTCCGGCAAGGGCAGAATGACCGACGCCTCAACGTGGGAGAACTGCGCTTCCGCCATCCGCACCGTCAAATTCAGCTGCGTGCCCGAAAACATCGGCGCGGGCTCGTTTGAACACTGCGTGAATCTCAAAACCATCGCAATCCCCGACGGAGTGAAAACCATCGGGATCCAGGCCTTCGTCGGCTGCACGGCGCTGGAGTCCGTCGACTTGCCGGCTTCCGTGGAAAAGATCGGCTCCAAGGCATTCGGCGGCTGCAGCGCGCTGAAAAGCGTGACGATCCCCGAAAAGGTCAAAGAGCTTCCGCCCTATCTGTTCGAAAACTGTGCCGCGCTGACAAGCGTGACGCTGCCGCAGGGCCTTTCCGAAATCGGCTTTGCCGTGTTCCGCGGCTGCACCGCGCTGAAGGACGTCTATTTCGGCGGCACCCGCGCCCAATGGAACGCGGTGCAGACAGAGGACGACAACGCGCCGCTTGCTGCCGCGACCGTTCACTGCACCGACGACAATCAGGTGAAGCGGCCGATTATCGGCCGCATCGTGGCCGCCATCCGCAGATTCTTTGAACGGATTCTGAGCCTGTTCACACGAAGATAACAGCTCTTTGCGGCAACGAAACCGCAAAGCCAGAAAGGAGAAACCCATGAAACTGACGAAGAAAGCACTCTGTATCTTTCTTGCCGTTCTGATGCTGCTGTCCTGCGCGGCAGTCAGTGCGTCGGCCTATTCCAGAATCCAGAATACCGACGCTTATCTGGCAAAGACAGGCGAGACTGTCGACATGATCGCTTTTTACAAAGCCAACCGCTACGGCGCCAGCGGCGCCAACCAGTTTTACAACCTGAAAACCGTTACGATCACCGACAAGGGCGACACCTACGCCAGCGTCAGCGGCACGAAGGTCAAGTTCCCGCAGGGCGGCAAGGCCGTCGTCAAGCTCAACGCGCAGTACATCGTTGCCAAAACCGGAAAGATCGTGGACGACGTTGTCTCCTATACCTTCTACGTTTCCAGCGGCAGCGATTACATCCTGATCTTCGAGCCGAACGGCGGCTCGGGTAAGGCCGCCGTCTATTCCGGCAACGCAACGGTGCTTGCCGGCTATCAGCCGAAGTATACGCGTTCGGGCTATACGCTGGACGGCTGGACCAGAACGCCGACGGGCCAGATGGAGTTCACCGGCAACATTTCGGCCTCCAAAAGCATCCCGGTGGTGCTCTATGCCCACTGGAAGCCCAACACCTACACGTTGTCGTTCAACGCCAACGGCGGCTCGGTGTCTCCGGCCAGCAAGAGCGTGACCTACGGCAGCACCTTCGGCACGCTGCCCACGCCGACCCGCGCCGGCTACAGGTTTGACGGCTGGTACGGCACGGCCACCGGCGGCGGCCAGTTCACCTCGTCCAGCCTCTATTCGTTCCCGCAGAACCTGACGATTTTCGCCCACTGGACCAAGCTGACCGAAATCAAGTCCGTTGACATCACGGGCGTGGTTGCGCCGGTTGTCGGTGCTGCGCCCGTGAAAACAGGCTATAAGATTTCTTCCAACGTGACGGTGAAATTGTTCAACTGGACCAACAAGATCGGCGGCGGCAACTATGCCACGACGACCGATGCAACCTTCCAGGACGGAAAGGATTACGCCGTTTCGTTCCAGCTTACGCCGAACGATGGCTACGCCTTTGCCGCGGCGGGCAGCATGAAAGCAACCGTGAACGGAAAAACCGCAATGTTCACCAATCCGCAGCAGGGCGTCTACTATGTCAGATATGTGTTCGGCGCCCCGGCCAAAACCGTCTCCTCCGTGATGATTACCGGCGTGAGCGAGCCGACCTACGGCGGCAAGGTGACAACGTCGGGCATCAAGGCGTCTGCCGGCTTTGAAATCACCAACTCCTACTGGACCAAAAAGCAGAGCAACGGCACCTATCAGACCACGACCGATACCACCTTCCAGCGCGGCGGGGAATACGGCCTGAATATTTCGGGCAAGATCGCGTCCGGCTATGTGGTGTCCGGCACGCTGAGCATCTCGGTCGGCAGCAAGAAGGCCACTGTGAAGCACAACGGGGGCGAATACTATGCCGCTTCCTGCTATTATAATCCGGTGACGCAGAGCGTCTGGGTGACCTTCGATCCCGACGGCGGCACGCTTGCGGCTTCCGAAAAGACCAAAATCGTCACCGTCGGCTCCGCCTACGGCGCGCTGCCGACGCCGACCAAGAGCGGCCTGTCGTTCGACGGCTGGTATGACGGCAGCACGAAAATCACCTCGACCTCCAAGGTTCAGCGGACCGAAAACCACACCTTGAAAGCGCACTGGAAAGACAAGATGCCCACCAACGTGGCCGTCACCTTCGACCCGAACGGCGGCACGATCGGCGACGCGCAAAAAACCAAGATCGTCACCGTCGGCAACCCCTACGGCGCGCTGCCGGTTCCGACCCGCACGGGCTACACGTTTGAGGGCTGGTTCAACGCCGCCAATAATCAGATTACGGCTGCCACCACCGTCACGGTCAGCTCGAACCACACCCTGACCGCCAAATGGAAAAAGGTTGAGCCGAAAACCGTTACCGTCACGTTCGACGCGACGCCCGGCCTTGTGGGCGAGCACAGCAAGACGGTCACCGTCGGCGAAAAATACGGCCTGCTGCCCATCGCGTCGCGCGGGGGCTACAAGTTCCTGGGCTGGTATGACGACGCCGACGTGCACATCACGAGCGTGTCCGTCGTTGAAAAAACGACCGACCACACGCTGAAGGCGAAATGGGAAAGCACGGCCGCCCCGCACACCGAGCACACCTACGACGCGGGGACGGTGACCAAGGATCCCACCTGCACCGCAGTGGGCGAAAAGACGTTTACCTGCACGGTCTGCGGCGCGACGAAGACCGAGGAAATTCCCATGAAGCCGCATACCTTTGACGCGGGCACGGTAATCAAAGAAGCCACCTGCACCGCCACGGGCGAAAAGACCCTCAAATGCACCGTCTGCGGCCTGACGAAGACCGAAGTGATCCCCAAGGCGCCCCACACCTACACCGACGCCGTTGTGACGAAGGAAGCCACCTGCACCGCCACCGGCGAAAAGAGCTTCACCTGCACGGTCTGCGGCGGCAGCTATGTGGAAGTGATTCCCATGACGGGCCACAGCTTTGTTGAAAGCACCACGCCCGCCACGCTCAAGAAGAGCGGCGAAGTGGTCGGCACCTGCAGCGTCTGCGGCGAAACGCAGCAGCTCGCGGTCATCTATCGTCCGAAGACCTACACGCTCTCTGCCAACAGGTTCACCTACAACGGCAAGGCGAAGACGCCCTCGGTGACCGTGACCGACGCCAAGGGCAATCTCATCGAGCCCGAAAGCTACGAGCTGACCTATGCGAACAACAAGGACGTCGGCGTCGCCAAGGTGAAGATCACCTTCAAGGGCGACTACAGCGGCACGAAGACGGTGAAGTTTAAGATCCTGCCGAAGAAGACCGGGCTCAAAAAGCTGACCGCCGGCAACGGCGCGTTCAAGGCCGTCTGGAAGGAGATCAAATCCGGCGACGGCTATCAGCTCCAATACGCGACCAATAAGAGCTTCAAGAACGCCAAGACCGTGACGATCAACGATTCCACCGTGACGGCAAAGACGATCAAGAAGCTGCTTTCCGGCAAGACCTACTATGTGCGGGTCCGCACCGTGAAGCTGGTCGGCGAAAAGCCGTTCTATGCCGAATGGGGCAAGATCAAGAAGGTCAAGACGAAGTAAGCAGAGATTACGACGAAAAAACCGTTGTCCGTTCTGCTCGTTCAATGATTTCTGCAAGCGCACGGCAGCGGCTTCTTTGAAAGAATCATCGCCTGGTTCCACAACCTGCTGGCAAAGCTATTCAAACGTTAACAACCGACAAAGCAAACGCGGCGTTCTCCGGAGCGCCGCGTTTTCTCATGCCCTTTTCCCTCGTTCTCAACAAATTTCGCCGTTCCGCTGGACATTTTTCCGCAACGGGACTATAATGAAAGCAGACCTGTAAAAGGAGGACTTCCGATGAAAACAACGATGAAAAAAACGATCAGTCTGCTGCTCGCGCTCGTCTGCGCGCTGTCGTGCTTTGCGGTGGCGTCGTCCGCGGCGCAGTCGGAGCCCATGATCGTGGCGCCCCTGCCTTTCCTGCACACCGAAGGCGAGCAGATCGTCAATGAAAACGGAGAGGCTGTCGTCCTGCGCGGCACCAACTTCGGCGGCTGGGGCATCATGGAGGACTGGTTCTGCCCCTACACCTCGCCCGCCGGCGAAGACGTGATGATCGAAACGCTGGTCGAACGCTTCGGGCCGGAAAAGACCCATGCCCTGATGCAGCAGTACCGCGCGAACTGGATCACCGAGGTCGATTATAAAAACGTCGCCGACCTCGGCATGAACGTCATCCGTCTGCCGATCTGGTACCGCAACTTCCAGTCGGACGATAACGGCACCTGGTACCGTGACGCGAACGGGGAGATCGACCTCCACGAGCTGGACGAGGTCGTCGCCATGTGCAAAAAGTACGGGCTGTATCTGATCATCGACCTGCACGGGCTGCCGGGCTATCAGAACGACTATGACCACTGCGGCCGCTCCAAGTCGATGAGCCTGTTCGACGACACCGAAAAGGGCGCCCGCTACCGCGAAGTGGTCAAAGACTTCTGGGTCACGCTCGCCGCGCGCTACAAGGACGAGCCGACTGTTGCCATGTATGACCTGATGAACGAGCCGCTCGGTACGAACATCACGATCGACAAGAGCTATCAGCAGCGCTTCTTCGATTTTTCCGACGAGCTCTACCGCGCCGTCCGCGCCGCGGACAGCCGCCACATCATCTCGATGGAGGCGATCTGGTCGCCCGACGCGATTCCCGCGCCGTCGGTCTACGGCTGGGAAAACATCGTCTATCAGGAGCATCTCTACGACGTGACCAATCCGACGATTCTGCGCAAGGCGGACGAGATCAAAAAAGCCGGTTACGGCCAGCCGTTCCTGATCGGTGAGTTCTATCCCCGCGGCCTGACGAGCTTCAGCTATCTGTTCTCCGTCTTCAACGACCGCGGCTTGAGCTGGACCACCTGGACCTACAAGGGCGCCGGGCCGCGCGCCGACAAATCGCCGTGGTTCCTCTACGGGTCCTCGGAGATCGAAAAGGTCGACTTTGAAAACGACAGCTACGACGTGCTGCTGCAAAAGTTCGGCGAAGTGCTGCGCACCGACGGCGGCAAGTTTACCCGCACGGCATTCGCCGATTACGTGATGAACTTCGTCCACGGCGAAGTGGACAAGGCGTCGCTCTATTCCTTCGGCGCTGTGGAGACCCGCGGCACGCTGCGCGAGCGGTTCATGCTGTTCACCGATAAGCTGAACGCGGTCATGACGACGATCCGCGACTGGCTGCGCAAGCTGAAAACCGGCGATCTGCTGTAAGGGCAGGGGAGAGGTGCAAAATGAAGATTCCGATGCAAAGAGCGACGGCACTTGCGCTGGCAATCGTTGCGTGGCTGGCGGCGCTGTTCGGCTATTATTCCGCCGCGGACGTGGATGCGTTTCTGCAGTCTGACGACAAGGTGACGGTCAGTGAGGTCCGGGAGGGCCGGCTGTTTGACGGCCCGGGCGAACGCGACGCGCTGATCTTTTATCCCGGCGCAAAAGTGGAGGCCGCGGCCTATGCGCCGCTGCTGCGGAAGCTTGCGGAAAACGGCGTCGATTGCTTTTTGGCGGAAATGCCGCTGGGGCTCGCCATCTTCGGCGTCAACAAGGCCGACCGCCTGCTAAAGCGTTACGACTACGACCGCTGGTATCTTGCCGGGCATTCCCTCGGCGGCGCCATGGCGGCGCAGTACGCGGCAAAGCACGCGGACGCCCTGTCGGGCCTGTTCCTGCTGGGCGCCTACACGGCGACGGACCTGACGACCGTTGCGTTCCCCGTGGTCTATCTTTACGGCACGGAGGACGGGGTTATCAACCGCACCAAGCTGGAAAAGGGCGTTCTGATGTCGCCGCTGGGTACGCTGACGGTGGAGCTGGACGGCGGCAACCACGCGCAGTTCGGCCTTTACGGGCCGCAGAAGGGCGACGGCGAGGCGACGATTTCCGCCGAAGCCCAGCAGACGATGGCGGCAAACGAGATTCTGCGTGTAATCAAGGGCGACGCGCAGGCGCAGCCGGCCGCCGCTTAACCGGTCATACCGCCTATGGCGTGATGATAAATCTTTTTACAGGAGCGTGCTTTTTGAAAAAGTACAACAAAACGGAGATTGTTCGCTGACCGGGAGGTTTGCGGACGATCCGGAAAACCTCCCGCGAAACGCCGTGAAAGTCATCATGATTCAGGAGGTAAAACAATGAATACAACTGACGTACGCATCCGATTGGAACAGCAGGAAGACCGCCGCGCGGTGGAAACGCTGATCCGCGATTCGTTCTGGAACGTCTACCGTCCCGGCTGCAGCGAGCACTATGTGATCCACGTGCTGCGCAGCGACCCGGCCTTTGTGCCGGAACTCGATTTTGTCATGGAAAAGGACGGCGCGCTGATCGGGCAGAATATGTTCATGCGCACCGTGATTGAAGCCGACGACGGCCGCACGGTTCCCGTGCTGACCATGGGGCCGATCTGCATCGCCCCGGCGTTCAAGCGCAAAGGCTTCGGCAAGCGGCTGCTGGATCATTCGCTGGCGCAGGCCGCGTCTCTCGGCTTCGGGGCCGTGCTGTTTGAGGGCAACATCGCCTTCTACGGCAAAAGCGGCTTCGATTACGCCGCAAGGTTCGGCATCCGTTACCACGATCTGCCCGAGGACGCAGACGCTTCGTTCTTCCTGTGCAAAGAGCTGATGCCGGGTTATCTCGACGGCGTCACCGGCGTCTATCAGACCCCGCGGGGCTATTATGTGGACGACGCGGACGTGGAAGCCTTTGACAGGGACTTTCCGCCGAAACAAAAGCAAAAGCTGCCGGGGCAGCTGTTCTGAAAGAATGTAAAAAAGGGCAGGAGAGGCGACTCTCCTGCTCTTTTGCCGTAACCGGGTTATTTGCTTGCCTTGTCGCCCTCTTCGCCGAGGATCTTATGGCAATGGGCCAGCGCGGTTTTGATCCGCTGATAGGAATTCGGGCCGACGAATTTGGAAGTACCGTTCTCATATTCCTTGATGGCGGTGTGCATGTTGACCAGCATGCGGCGCGAGCCGGCCGGCAGGTCGTCGCGGTGCAGCATGTAATAGGGCGTGTAGCGGATGTCGGTGATCTTCGTCTTGCCGGTCTTCTGGTTCTTGGTCAGCTCCAGGTCGAGAATGATCGTCGTCTTGGTCGCCGGCTCCTGCTGCTGGTTCGAAATGAAGTTGCCGAAGGAATAGATCACGAAGCCCTTCTTTTCGTTGCCCCGGTTATCGGTGAACTTCACCGTTTCATAGGGCTGCAGCACGTGCGGGTGGCCGCCGAGAATGATGTCGGCGCCTTCCTTGAACAGGTGGTCGGCAATCTTGCGCTGATAGTCGTTCGGCGCGTTCTGATATTCCACGCCCCAGTGGATCATCACGGCGATCAGGTCGGTGCCCAGCGCGCGGGCGGCGGCCATATCGGCGTCCACGGTTTCATAGTCGAAATCGGAGAGCGTGGTGGTGTAGTCCTTGTTGAAGATGTTGACCGCGAAGCGCTGATCCTCTTTGAGGCTGAAGCCGTTGAGGCCGTAGGTGTAGCACAGAAAGGCCGCGGAGATCCCGCCGATGTCCGCCACATAGATGCCGGAATTCAGGTCGCGTTCCTCCTGGCTGCGATAGGTACCCACGTGGGCAAGGCCGAGCTCGTCCAGCACGTCGAGCGTGCGGAAGATGCCGTCCACGCCCTGGTCGCGCGTGTGGTTGTTGGCAGTGGCCAGCAGGTCGAACCCGGCGTTTTTGGCCGCCTCGGCCAGCGCGTCGGGCGAGCTGAAGCAGGGGAAGCCGGAATACTTGGGCCCGCCGCCGAGCACGGTTTCCAGATTGGCGACCGCGTAGTCCGCTTTCTTGAGCTGCTTCGCCGCGTCGGTGAACATGTGGTTATAGTCATATTTGCCGGTGGAGGCGACATAGGCGTCGTTCAGCTGCGGAATATGGCTCATGATGTCGCCGCCCGCCATCAGGTGCGCCTTGATCGGCGGCGGGTCGGTGGTTTCTTTTTCGGTTGTGGTGTCCGATTCCACGGTGACGTAGGGGTTGTTCTCCATCTCTTCCAGCTGCGACTGTGCGGCACAGCCCGTGAGCAGCAGAAGCAAAATGAGCACCAGCGCCGTCATTCTTTTCATAAGGCGGTCCTCCAAACGGAAATGTTTGCCATTATTATAATATAAATCGCGGAAAGAATCAAGAGGCATTCGGCCGCCGCGGCAGTTGTGACAAAAAAGTTGCACAAATGAGAACAAAATCTGTTGACGCTGCCGCAATAACATGTTATATTTAATTGATAGTTTTTATCCGACGGGAGGTATCGGATTATGAATCAATACGACGTGATTGTGGTCGGCGCGGGCAACGGCGGTCTGGTTGCCGCGGCAACGGTCGCCAAGGCCGGCTACCGCACGCTGCTGCTGGAAAAGCACAACATTCCGGGCGGCTGCGCCACCAGCTTCGTACGCGGGCGGTTTGAGTTTGAGCCCTCGCTGCATGAGCTTTGCTTTGAGGGGTCGCGGGAGGACCAGGCGTCCGCCTCCGGGCTGTTCCGGTCGCTCGGCGCCGACGTGCCGCTGTATCTGGAGGACACGCTGTTCCGCGTGATTGCCAAGGGCCCCGACGGCTATGACGTCACGCTTCAGGCGGGGATGGAGGCCTTCCTCGATTCCATGGAAGAAGCCGTGCCCGGCTGCCGCGGGAGCGTGAAGGCGTTCTTCGACCTGATCGATCCCATCGACGACGCCATGAACGCCATGGGCGACGGCTTGCCCAATCCGGTCAATCTGCTGCGCAAGCACAGCGACTTCATCCGCATCGCCGGCCACAGCACCGAAGAGGTCATGAACGCGCTGGGCGTGCCGCAGAAGGCGCAGGACCTCATCAACACCTACTGGGGCTACCTCGGCGTACCCACCGACGACCTCAACGCGCTGCACTATCTGAGCATGGTCACCGCCTATATCAAGGGCCGGCCCTCCATGCCCTACCACCGCTCGCACGAGCTTTCGCTGGCACTGGTCAAGGCCCTGCAGGATGCCGGCGGCGAAATCCGCTACAACAGCGAGGTCACCCGCTTCCTTTATGACGGCCAGAACGCGGTCTGCGGCGTCATTGCGGGCGGCGAAGCCCTCTGGGCCAAAAAGGTGATCTCCAATATCATTCCGAACAACGTGTTCAACCGCTCCGACAACCGCCACATTTCCAAACGCAGCCGCAAGCTGGCCAACGCGCGCAAGCTCGGCATGACCTTCGTCACGATCTATCTCGGCCTCGACTGCACGATGGAAGAGCTCGGCGTCAATGATTACAGCCTGTTCATTCTGCGCGACCGCAACCCGCGCAGGCAGTTCGACCTGCGGGCGGACCGCAGCATCTATATCGTCAACTGCCTCAACAAGGCGCTGCCGGACGCCACGCCGCCGGGCACCTGCACGCTGTTCTTCACCATTCCGATCATGCCCGGCGACCTGCCGAAGGATCTTTCGCCTCAAAACTACAAGGCCTATAAGAATCAGATGGCCGAAACCTACATCCGGGACTACGAGGAGACGATGGGCGTTTCCGTCCTGCCGCATATCGAAGAAATCTCCGTGGCGACGCCCGTCACCTTTGCGCGCTATCTTTCCACGCCCCGCGGCGCCATCTACGGCTATGCCAACGAGGGCTGGGACAACATCATTGCGCGTTCGGTTACCGAAGCCATGGATTACGACACGCCGAACCTGTATTTCTGCGGCGGCCACTATATCCGCGGCGACGGCTATCCGTCCGGCTATATGACCGGCGACATGGCGGCGAAGGCCGTGATCGCCGCGCTGAAGAAGGAGGGCAAGTGAGATGGCAAACAAGAACAAAAAGCTGCAGTCCCTTTCCATGAGCGGCTTTGTCAAATCGGTGGCCGCGCGTCTGGGCGCGGTGAACAAAAGCAGCGACGCGCCCGTGCCCGACCTGCTTTCCTACCCCGAAAACAGGCTGGCCGAAGAGCTGCACCCGCACGTGCAGTTCCTGACCGTCAAGGACGTGATCGAGCATTCGCCCGACATGAAGAGCTATCTGCTCGCGCCCGACAAAAAGCGCGGCACCGCTGCGCTCGCGTGGTTTTCCGCGGGGCAGTATCTGGTGCTTTCCCTGCCTGTGGACGGCAAGACCGTTTCACGGCCCTATTCCATTGCGTCTTCACCGCGCGACACGCTGCACGGCGTCTATCAGATCACCGTCAAGCGTGTGGAGGGCGGCGTTGCGTCCGGCTGGATTCTGGACAACTGGAAGCCCGGCACGGCGGTGACCGCCTCGGCGCCGCTGGGCGACTTCACCTATGAACCGCTGCGCGACGCAAAGACCGTGATCGGCATCGCCGGCGGCAGCGGCATCACGCCGTTCCGCGCGTTTGCCCGCGCCATTGCGCAGGGGGACGAAGACTTCAACCTCGTGCTGCTCTATGGCTCCCGCGCCAAAAAAGACGCCGTGTTCAGCGACGAGATCGCTTCGCTGGCGGAAAGCTGCGGCAAAATCAAGCTGGTCAACGTGCTCAGCGCCTCCAAGGCCAAAGACTGCGAGCACGGCTTCATCACAGCCGACCTGATCCGCAAGTACGCGCCGCAGGACGCGCCGTATTCCGTGTTCCTCTGCGGTCCGCAGGCGATGTACCGGTTTGTGGACAAGGAGATCGAAACGCTCTCCCTGCGGCGAAAATTCGTCCGTCACGAGCTGTTCGGCGAATACTTCCACCCGGAGCAGAACGACGATTACCCGCAGGACGGCAAGGCGGTCTATACCGTGACGGTGCATATCGCCGGCGTCACGCATACCGTTTCCTGCCCGGCCGACACGTCGCTGCTGCGCGCCATGGAGGCCGCGGGGCTCAACCCGCCGTCCGACTGCCGCTCCGGCCGCTGCGGCTGGTGCCATTCGCAGCTGCTGCAGGGCGACGTCTATGTGCCTGAAAGCGTGGACGGCCGCCGCATGGCCGACAAGATCTACGGCTATATCCACCCGTGCTGCACGTTCCCGCTATCCGACTGCGAGATCGACGTGCCGCCGATGCCCTATGTATAAAAGCGCCCCCGAGGCGCTTTTTTGCGCGGTTTTGTCCGTGATGCAGAAATGAAAGGAGCAACCTTTATGAAAATTACATTCATGGGCGCCGGGAGCACCGTTTTCGCCCGCAACGTCATCGGCGACTGCATGTGCACCGACGCGCTCAAAGACAGCGTGTTCGCGCTGTATGACATCGACGCGCAGCGGCTTGAAGAGAGCCGCACCATTCTGGAGGCCATCCGCAAGGCCAAGGGCGGCTGCGGCAAAATCGAATGCTACGTCGGCGTGGAGAACCGCAGGGACGCCCTGCGCGGCGCTTCGTTCGTGGTCAACGCGATTCAGGTCGGCCTTTACGACCCCTGCACGATCATCGACTTCGAGGTGCCCAAGAAATACGGCCTGCGCCAGACGATCGGCGACACGCTCGGCATCGGCGGCATCATGCGCACCCTGCGCACCATCCCCGTGCTCAAGGGCTTTGCTGACGATATGGCCGAGGTCTGCCCAGACGCGCTGTTCCTCAACTACGTGAACCCCATGGCGATGCTCACCGGCTTCATGCTGCGCTATACGCCGATCAAAACCGTCGGCCTTTGCCACAGCGTGCAGGTCTGTTCCCGCGACCTGTTGAAAAAGCTTGACATGGAAGACCGGCTGGAGGGCCGCAAGGAGCTGATCGCCGGCATCAACCACATGGCGTGGCTGCTGGAGATCAAGGACAAAAACGGCGTCGACCTCTATCCCGAAATCAAGGCGCGCGTGCCGAAATACATGGAAAAACCCGACGCGAACGACAAGGTGCGCATGGACTATATTCGCAACTTCGGTTACTACTGCACGGAGTCGAGCGAGCACAACGCCGAATACAACATGTTCTATATCAAATCGAAGTATCCCGAGCTGATCGAACGCTACAATATCCCGCTGGACGAGTATCCGCGCCGCTGCATCGACCAGATTGCGCGCTGGAAGGAAGATTACGCCAATATGCTGCAAAACGGCGTGAAGGAGCATAACCGTTCCAACGAATACGCCTCGCAGATCATGGAAACCATCGTCACAGGCGGCACCTATCAGATCGGCGGCAACGTGCTGAACACCGGCCGTCTGATCTCCAATCTGCCGGAGGAGGCCTGCGTGGAGGTGCCCTGTCTCGTGAACGGCTACGGCGTGCAGCCCTGCCGTGTGGGCCCGCTGCCGCTGCAGTGCGCCGCGATGAACATGACGAACATCAACGTCCAGCTGCTCACGATCGAAGCTGCTGTGACCGGCAAAAGAGAGCACATCTATCAGGCGGCCATGCTGGAGCCGCACACCGCCAGCGAGCTGGACATCGACACCATCAGACGCATGGTGGACGACCTGATCGAAGCCCACGGCGATTATCTGCCGAAGTATCATTAACAAAGAAAGGGGTGCTTCCCGTGAATCAAACCAAAAAGCTGCTTGCCGCCGTCTTGTGCCTTCTGCTTTTGCTCTCGCTTGCGGCGCCTGCCGCCGCGGGCGCGGAAGGGGAGATCCGCAACGTGATCTTCATGATCGGCGACGGCATGGGCTACAACCATCTGAAAATGGCCGAAGAGCAGGGCTATGACGTCTGGATGGACGACGCGCCCGACCTCGCGGGCTGGTCGCGCACCCGCTCCGCCAATAAAGACGTGACCGACAGCGCCGCCGGCGGCACCGCGCTGGCCTGCGGCGTGCGCACCAACAACGACATGCTGGCCGTCTATCCGGAACAGGTCAAGCGCGGCTTCGTGCAGCCGCGGTCGCTGACCGAAAACGCCGCTCTGCACGGCATGCGCACCGGCGTCGTGACCACCGACCAGACCAACGGCGCAACGCCCGCCGCCTTCAGCGTGCACGCGCTCAGCCGCAGCGACACCGAAGACATTGTGGCGCAGCAGCTGCAATGCGGCGTCGATCTGATCTGGGGTAAGGCGCAGAGTGCCGCGACCCAGTCCGCGACAGAAGAAGCCGGCCGTGTCTATGTATCGGACAGCGCCGGCATGGATGCGCTTTCCGCCGGCAGCCGCAGCTACGGTCAGTTTACCAACAGCCTTTGGAAGCTGAATCCGCAGGGCAATTCGCCCACGCTGCAGCAGATGAGCGAAAAGGCGCTGGCGCTTTTGACCGAGGGCAACGACAAGGGCTTTTTCCTGATGATCGAAGGCGCGCACATCGACAAGCATTCCCACAGCTCCCAAGACGGCGTGTACGATTATCCCGAAAAGCTGGCGAACGCCGCCGAAGCGGTCAAAGCCTTTGACAATACGATCCGTGCCATGGTCGAGTTTGCCCGCGCGGACGGCCACACGCTGGTGATCATCACCGCCGACCATGAAACTGGCGATCTGCGCTATGAAGAGAGCAACGGCCGCATGACCTACCATTCCGCTGGCCACAGCGGCGCGAACGTGCCGGTGTTCGTCTACGGCGCGAACGATCTGTTCCAGAACGGCGCGGAGTTTGACAACCGCGATATTGCGAACATGCTGGCCGGAAAGCTCGGCTGGACCGAGCGCTTCCCGATTGAAGACGCCGTAACCGACCAGAAGACGGGAGAATCCGCATCCAAAACAAGATCGTTCTTCTGGCAGATCTGGGCGAACATCCGCGACTTCTTTTTGCGCATCGGCGACTTCTTCCGCAGTGTGTTCAAAATCGGCTGAACGGCATCAGAAAACGACAAGAGCTGCTGCGGCGGCTCTTGTCGTTTGACTTTTTGCGGAAAAAACAGTAGAATAAAAAGCGTCTTCCCGCATCCTTTCAGAAAAAAAGAAGTGTCCGTTACGTGATACCGTAACAGACACTCGCTTTGGTCGGAGTGACGGGACTTGATTCGCGGCGCGAACTGCGCGCCTTGGTCGGCCGCGGTCGAAACAGTCCACCGGACTGTTTCTCTGTGCCGCGGCTCCTTCAAGTCCCGCTTCCTTTCAGAAAAAAAGAAGTGTCCGTTACGTTCGTTCCGTAACAGACACTATCTCTGGTCGGAGTGACGGGACTTGAACCCATGGCCTCTTGACCCCCAGTCAAGCGCGCTACCAAGCTGCGCTACACCCCGATGTGGTTTTGTCACTCGCTTATTATAGCGAGGAAAGGGCGGCTTGTCAAGCCTTTTTCCGCTTTATTTTTCCGTATTCGCTCACTTTTCTTCCTCAGCCGAAAGGAGACCCCCATGCCCGATTATACGCTGATCCGCTCCGACCGCAAAACGCTGGCGCTGGAAATCGACCGCACCGGCGCGCTGATCGTGCGCGCGCCGAGACGCCTGAGCCGGGCCGCCGTCGACCGCTTTGTGGAAAGCCGCAGCGCCTGGATCGCCGAAAAGCAGCGCCTGCAGCAGGTACGCGCTTCGGCGGTGACGCCTGCGGGCGGGTGGGACGCCGCCGTCTGGTACCGCGGCAGACAATACCCCGTTTTGCGCCGGCAGGTCAGACAGCCCGCCTTCACAGACGAAGCGCTGATGATTCCGGAAGGCTGGACTGCGCAGCGGCTGCGCGCGTTTCTGAAAGAGGAGTGCCGCCGTCTGGTCGCCGTGCGGCTGCCGGTGCTTTCTGCGCGGACCGGCCTTTGCCCAACGGGCTTTCACGTCACCGAAGCGCAGACCCGCTGGGGCTCCTGCAGCGGCAAAAACAGCCTCAATTTTGCCTGGCGGCTGGTGTTCTGCCCGCCGGAGATCATGGACTACGTGATGCTCCACGAGCTGTGCCATATCCGCCATAAGAATCATTCCGCCGCCTTCTGGGCGCTTGTGGCGCAGTTTGACCCCGATTATGCCGCCCACCGGGCGTGGCTGCGCGAGCACGCAGCCCTGATGGAGCTGTTTTGACCTTGATTTGCGAGAATTCATAAAAAGTTTTTTCCGCGGCCATCTTGCTTTCACAAAAATATGTGATAAAATAAGATGAAATAGTTTCAGTTTGAAAGGTTGTGATCGAATGAAAAAACGGCTGCTGTTCGTTTTCTTCTGTTCGATTCTTCTGTGCCTGTCCCTTGCGGCCGTTGCGGCCGACGGCGACGCGCCGGTGCTGAACGTCATCTGTCAGCAGCAGGGGCACGACGAACAGGTGCTCACGGGCGCCGCGCCGACCTGCCTGCAGCCGGGCAAGACCGACGGCCGCGTCTGCAAACGCTGCGGCATGATCACGCAGCCGCAGACCGTCATCCCCGCCACGGGCCACACGCTTGTGATCGACGAAGCCGTGCCCGTGACCTGCACCACCGACGGCAAGACCGCGGGCAGCCACTGCAGCGTCTGCGGCCAGATCATTGAGCGCCAGAAGACCATCACCTGCACAGGCCACCATACCGTGATCGACAAGGGCTATCCGTCCACCTGCAGCGAACGCGGCCGCACCGACGGGAGCCACTGCGACATTTGCGGCGAGGTGTTCTATGAGCCGGTCGTGCTGCCGCTTCTTGAGCACGAGTTCAACGTCTCCAAGGTGGGCCGCACCTGCACCACCGACGGCTACACGCTGCATACCTGCATCCACTGCGGCTTTTCCTATATGAGCGACTTCGACTACGCCACAGGCCACCAGCTCGACGTGGTGCCCGGCTATCCGCAGACCTGCACCGAGCCCGGTCTGTCGCCGCAGGCGACCTGCACCGTGTGCGGCAAGGTGGTGGAAAAGGCCGAGCCGATTCCGCCGTTCGGCCACCAGTGGAAGGACGACGTGACCCGCGCCACCGCCAGAAAAGACGGCCTGCGGATTACGACCTGCTCCATCTGCGGCGAAAAACAGGGCGAAGCGCCGATTCCGCGGATCGCTTCGGTCAAGCTTTCCGAAACGAAGTTCGTGTATGACAAAAAGTCGAAAAAGCCCGCCGTGACTGTCAAGGACGCGCTGGGCAACACCCTGACTTACAAAAAGGATTACAAGCTCAGCTACGATTCCGGCCGCAAGAATCCGGGCACCTATTACGTGACCGTCGTGTTCCGCGGCGCCTACAGCGGCATCAAAACGCTGAAGTTCAAAGTCCTCCTGCCCGAGACCACGGGCCTCAAGGTGACCGCCGGCAAGAACGCGGCCACGCTGACCTGGAAGCAGACCCCCGGCGCCAGAAAATACGTGATCTATTATGCGCTGACCAAAAACGGGACCTATAAAAAAGCGGCCGTCTCCAAAAAGACGACCTGCACGGTGGAGAACCTGACGCCCGGCGCGACCTATTTCTTCAAGGTTCGTCCGCTGACCACCGACGTCAACGGCGCAAGCGTATCGGGCGGCTACAGCAAACCGAAGAGCGTCAAAGTTCTGTAAAAAAAAGAAGCCATCGCGGATGGCTTCTTTTTTTATGCTCTTTCATTTGCTGAACAGCGAGGTGATCGAAATACGCAGCCTTGCCAGAACGGTCTGCATGGTGACCAGAAAGTTCATCACGCTTTGCAAAAACTGCGGCAGAACGGTGACCTTCACGCTGCACGACGCGCCGGAACCGGGGTCGGTGACCGTCACGGTCGCGCTGCCGGTTTTCTTGCCGGTCAGAATCACGTAGCCGTATTCATAGGTGTCGCGCTTGCCCGGGCGGACGCCGAGCACGCTTTCGTTGCTGCTTGTGATCGTTGCGGCGTAGATGTCGAACTGATCTTTGGCGTTGTCCGGCCGCGGATAAATATACAGCTCGTCTTCGCCGCCGGCAATCATCCACATGGAATCGCCGATGGCGGAGTTGTCCAGCGTTTCGATTTTTGCTTCATTTGCCGCAAGCGCGGTCGCGCCCGGCAGAAGGAGCATCAGAACGACCAGAAGCAGACTGATGGTTTTTTTCATGAAAATCCCTCCGATTGACAGTGAAAGTTGGAACGAAAAGAAGGAGCCGCGCTCTTTCTATTTTTCTTACAGAACGATGCTTTCGCCGGTCATTTCCGCAGGCTGCGGTATTCCCATGATTTTGAGCATCGTCGGGGCAAGGTCGCACAGGCGGCCGCCCTCGCGCACGCTGCAGTCGTAACCCGCAACGATGAACGGCACGGGGTTGGTCGTGTGCGCCGTGAACGGCGTGCCGTCGTCCTCCAGCATCTTGTCGGCGTTGCCGTGGTCTGCTGTGATGATGACCTTGCCGCCCTTTGCGAGCACTGCCTCCGTGACCTGACCGATGCAGTCATCGACCGCCTCGACCGCTGCCACGGCTGCGTCAAACACGCCCGTGTGACCGACCATGTCGCAGTTTGCGAAGTTCAGGATGATCGCATCGAACTTATCTGCTGCAATCTCCTTCAGCACTGCCTCGGTGACCTCGTAGGCACTCATCTCCGGCTTCATATCGAAGGTCGCAACATCCGGGGACTTGATGAGGATTCTGTCCTCGCCCTCAAACTGCCGCTCCTCGCCGCCGTTGAAGAAGAAGGTGACATGTGCATATTTCTGCGTCTCGGCAATG
Organism: Clostridiaceae bacterium; assembly: GCA_016290665.1. GTDB lineage: Bacteria > Bacillota > Clostridia > Oscillospirales > Acutalibacteraceae > UBA6857. The sequence continues at coordinate 34,751 of JAEEUW010000012.1, forward strand.
CGGAGCTGTGTCTTGCCGCACTTTGCGAGATACTCGCCCATCGTCATCGAGAGCTCCTCGGGCGGGAATGCGACGGAGACATTCGGCATGGTCGCGTCATACTGTGCCATGCAGACGAAATGCACCGGGAAATAGCCCTTCTTGCGCTCGAAGCCCTTGAACTCCGGGTCAACGAATGCACGGGTGAGCTGGCGCGCACGGTCGGGGCGGAAGTTGAAGAACACGACGCTGTCATTCTCTGCGATCACTGCGCCGCCCTCGATCACTGCCGGGAGCATGAACTCATCGGTGACGCCGTTTGCGTAGGAATTCTGAATCGCCTGCACCGGGTCGGTCTCTGCGATGCCCTCGCCGTAGGTCAGCGCGGCATATGCCTTCTCGACACGGTCCCATGCGTTGTCGCGGTCCATTGCGTAGTATCTGCCCATGACGGTCGCGATCTTGCCGACGCCGATCTCGCGGAGCTTCGCGGCTGCCTCCGCAACATATTCCGCAGCGGAGGAAGGCGGCACATCTCTGCCGTCAAGATAAGCGTGGACATAGACCTTCTCAAGCCCGAAGCGCTTTGCCATCTCCACGAGACCGTAGAGGTGCTCCTGGTGGCTGTGGACGCCGCCGGGGGAGACAAGACCCATCAGGTGCAGGGCTGTGCCCTTTGTCTTTGCGTTCTCCATCGCGGCGACGAGCGCCTTGTTCTCAAAGAAATCGCCGTCCTGAATGGACTTTGTGATCTTGACAAGCTGCTGATAGACGATTCTGCCGGCGCCGATATTGGTGTGACCGACCTCGGAATTGCCCATCTGACCGTCTGGCAGACCGACATCCAGACCGGATGCGCCGATGGTGGTGTTCGGATATTTTGCGAAGTAGCCGTCGAGATTCGGGGTCTTCGCGGCACGGATGGCATTGCCGTAGTCGCTCGGATTGATGCCGAAGCCATCCATGATCAGCAGTGCAACAGGTGCTTTACTCATTGTTTTTTCTCCTTTTTTATGTATTTGCGGTGTTATTCAATGACCGCGATGCGGTGAATGGGGATGTAATTGCATTCCAACACATAGTAGTCGCCGTGGGCATACATATTCGAGTGCTGGAAATAGGTGCTTTCGTCGGCGGTTTCCGCCTCGACCACGGCGTCGATATAGCGCATGGTCGGAATTTCGCCGTGAACGGGATAATAGAGGTAAAACGCCTGCCCGCCCGTGACGACCTTCCAGCCGTGCGCGGTGCCCGTTGCGAGATCGGTGTTCGGATACTGTTCGCGGAAGCGGCGGATGACTGCATCCCCATCCTCGAGCGTGACCTTCGGCGGTGCGCCCTCCTGCTCATAGCTGTACATGACCTTGAAATCGCCGCAGTCCATGACATCATAGGAAAACGCCTCGCTGCCGTCCACGCGGACATATAAGCCGCCGGTCAGCATCGGTGCCCAGTCCTCGCCTCTGAAATAGACCTCCGTCTGCAGTGCATCTGCCAGATGCGCCGCGCTGTCGAAGGAAAACATCTCCGTGAAAATCTCGAAATCGCGCAGAATCGGGAAATCCGGCGCATTGGCGAATTCTGTGTTCACATAGCCGAGCTTCAAATGGAGCTGCATCAGCTCCGGAAGAATACTTTTGAGATTGTCGCCGGTGAACTTCTTGCGGACAAAGCTGCCGTCGTTGCCCTTGTTGACATACTCAAACCGCAGCACCTTTCCGCCCGACAGAATGCCATTAACCTCTTCGAGCAGCGCATCCTCGATCTCCTGATGCTGGTAATCGTCGCCGGTGTGCTCGTCACCCTCGCCGACCAGCACGCGGAATGAATTGTCCCCGTCCGATGCCCAGACGATCGCCGTGCCGGTGTAGTAGGAATCAAACAGCGCGCCGTCGCGTTTCAAATCAACGTCCGTGATCTCGGGTGTGAAGCCGTATTTCTCCTGCACCCATCGGGCCGCGTCGCCCTGCGCACGCTCTGTGCGGAGTGCCTCCTCCCGGTCTCTGCCCGCCTCAGCGCAGCGAAGATAGACATAGGTTCCGCCGGCGATCAGCACCGCGAGCCCTGCCGCGCTCCCGATGAGAATGAGGAGGAGCTTTTTCACGGAGACGGGCTGTTTCTTCTCACTGTGCTGCATCGCGTGACCTCTGCCAGATCATACCTGCCGCCGCTGCCATCGCGAGCATCGCAAAGGTGCTCAGCACGCCAAACCAGCTTCCGAAGCTGCTGAGGGTGCTGATCTTCGCGTACATCATCGTGCCTGCGCTGCGGGCGATCCACATATTCTGCACCAGATTGAACACCAACGAAAGCGCCGAAAGCACGATCGGTGCGCCGACACCCGCCAGAAGCATCAGCCCGGCATTCTGCTGCGGGGCATTCTGATCGAGGTGCTGCTTCATCGCGAAATACAGGATCACATACACAGTGAGCGAAACGACCGGCATCAGCAGCACCGACAGAAAGCCCACGCGGTCTGCGGCAGAAAATGCGCTGCTGCCGGACAGGCGCAGGATCTGATCCTGAAGCGCCCAGATGCCGAACAGGATCGCCGTATGCGCGATCTTTGCAATCAGCCCCGCCGTGAGCCATATACGAATCGAATGTGTTTTGTCCATTGTTTCCTTACCGCAGAAGCGGAAATGCAGAGGACTCCGCATTTCCGCATCCGTTCCTGTCAATTAACCGTTGACCGCTGCCTGCACGATGACGTTGAAATCCTCAGCCTTCAGCGATGCGCCGCCGATCAGACCGCCGTCGATATCCGGCTGTGCGAGCAGA
>JAEEUW010000090.1 GCA_016290665.1 Clostridiaceae bacterium
CGTGACGGCCAAGATCGCGCTTGGTATGGCGCTCGAGGATATCCCCGTGGCCGGCGGCACGGCGGCGATTGAGCCGCAGCTCGACTATGTGGTGGCCAAGTTCCCGCGCTTCCCGTTCGATAAATTTGCCGCCGCCTCCAACAAGCTCGGCACCCAGATGAAAGCGACCGGCGAGGTGATGGGCATCGGCTCCAATCTTGAAGAATGCATGCTCAAGTCGGTCCGTTCGCTGGAAATCGGCGTCTGCCATTTCTATATGCCGAAGTTCGAGGTCATGACAAGCGAAGCGCTGCGCGACTATCTCAAGGAGTTCACCGCCGACGGCATTTTCGCCGTCACCGAGCTGCTGCGCCGCGGCGAGCCGATTGACAGCCTCTATCGCTTGACTGCGATCACGCCGCTGTTCCTGGAGTCCCTGCAGCGGATTGTGGAAATGGAGGAAACGCTCAGCCAAAACAGCGGGAATCCGGCGATCCTTGCGCAGGCCAAGAAGCTCGGCTTCTGCGACAAATACATTGCAAAGCTTTGGAACTGCACGGAGCTTGACGTTGCTTCTTTGCGCAGGCAGCAGCACATTCGCCCGGTGTTCCGCATGGTCGACACGCTGCACACCGGGGCCTATATCCCGTATCTCTATTCCTCTTATTCCGGCGACAATGATTCGCGCCTGACAGAAAAGAAAAAAGCCGTCGTGCTCGGCGCGGGTCCCATCCGCATCGGACAGGGCGTTGAATTTGACTATTCCACCGTACACGCGGTAACGACGATCCGCAAGTGCGGCTATGAATCCATCATCATCAACAACAACCCCGAAACGGTTTCCACAGACTATACCACCGCCGACAAGCTCTACTTTGAACCGCTGACGCCGGAAGACGTGATGAATATCGTGGAGTTTGAGCAGCCGGAGGGCGTCATTGCCTCGCTCGGCGGCCAGACCGCAATCAACCTCGCGTCGCCCCTGATGGAGCGCGGCGTGCGCATCATCGGTACCGACTGCGCCGCAATCGACCGCGCGGAGAACCGCGACCTGTTTGAAAAGCTCCTCAAGGAGCTCGGTATTCCGCAGCCGGAGGGACAGGCGGTGACGAAGATCGAAGACGGCGTTGCCGCCGCCGCGCGGATCGGCTATCCCGTTTTGGTGCGTCCCTCGTTCGTGCTCGGCGGCCGCGCCATGCAGATCGTTTCCAACGAAGAGCAGCTGCGGCAGTATCTGAAATCCGCGGTGGAAATCGACGAGGACAAGCCCGTGCTGGTCGACAAGTACATCACCGGCAAGGAAGTGGAGATCGACGCCATTTGCGACGGCAGAGACGTCTTCGTGCCCGGCATCATGGAACTCGTGGAGCGCACCGGCATTCATTCGGGCGACTCGATTTCGGTCTATCCGACCTTCAGCATCTCCGACAAGGTCAAGGGCGTCATCCTGCAATATGCGAAAAAGCTCGGCCTCGGCATCGGCATCGTCGGCCTGTATAACATCCAGTTCATCGTGGACGAAAACGAAAAGGTCTATATCATCGAGGTCAACCCGCGTTCCTCGCGCACGGTGCCGTTCCTTTCCAAGGCGACCGGCTACAGCCTGGCCGATATCGCGACCGAGGTCATCATGGGAAAGAGCCTGAAGGAGCAGGGCATCTTCGATCTGTATCCCGAAGAAAAGAAGCGCTGGTACGTCAAGGTGCCGGTCTTCTCGTTCAACAAGATCCGCGGTCTGGACGCCTATCTTTCGCCCGAAATGAAATCGACCGGCGAAGCGATCGGCTACGACGACCAGCTCAACCGCGCGCTCTATAAGGCGCTGCAGGCCTCCGGCATGCATCTGCAGAACTACGGCACCGTGTTCGTCACGATTGCCGACAAGGATAAAGAAGAGGCACTGCCGCTGGTCCGCCGGTTCTATAACCTCGGCTTCAACATTGAGGCGACCGAGGGGACCGCGAATTTTCTGAAAGCCAACGGCATCCGCACGCATGTGCTCAAAAAGATCAAAGAGGGGAGCGACGAGATCCCGCGCTCCATCCGTCAGGGCTACATCGCCTATGTGATCAACACCTCCGCCGCCGGCGCGGCCGACAGCCACAACGACGGCTACCTGATCCGCAAGAGCGCGACCGAAAGCAACGTGACCATGTTCACCTCGCTCGACACCGTGCGCGTGCTGCTCGACGTGCTCGACGAGATCACGCTGCGCATCTCCACCATCGACGCGTGAGGCGACTATGAAACAGTGTATTTATAAAATCGAATCCAACGACCCGTTGACCGCAACGGTTTACCGGATGCGCCTTTCGGGCGATACGTCCGCCTTTGCGCGGCCCGGCCAGTTTCTGAACATCGCGCTTGCGGGGCTGTTTTTGCGCCGCCCGATCTCGGTGTGCGATTATGACGAAACCGGCGTCACGATTATCTATAAAGTTGTCCGCAAGGGCACCGCACAGATGGCGGCCATGCGCCCCGGTGAAACGCTCGACGTGCTGACGGGGCTCGGCAACGGCTACGACAGCGCCAAATGCGGCGGTCATGCGCTGCTGCTCGGCGGCGGCGTCGGCGTGCCCCCGCTCTACGGGCTGTGCAAAGAATTGCGCGCACAGGGCAAGCAGGTCTCTGTTGTGCTCGGCTTCAATACGAAGGACGAGGTTTTTTATGAAACCGAGTTCCGCGCGCTCGGCGCCGCTGTGACGGTCACGACGGCGGACGGCTCCCATGGGGTCAAGGGCTTTGTGACCGACGCGCTGCCCGACGCCTATGACTATTTCTTCGCCTGCGGACCCGAGCCGATGCTCAGGGCGGTCTGCGCGGCGGCAAAAACGAGCGGGCAGCTCAGCTTTGAAGAACGCATGGGCTGCGGCTTCGGCGCATGCATGGGCTGCTCGTGCAAAACGCTGACCGGGAACAAACGGATCTGCAAGGAAGGCCCGGTGCTGGAAAAGGAGGAAATCCGATGGGAAAGCTGACTGTTGACCTTTGCGGGATCACGCTCGACAACCCGGTCATTCCCGCCTCCGGCACCTTCGGCTTCGGCTATGAATTCGCCGAGCTGTACGACATCAACTGCCTTGGCACCTTCTCGTTCAAGGGCACCACGAAGGAGCCCCGCTTCGGCAACCCCACGCCGCGGATTGCGGAGTGCACCGCCGGCATGATCAACGCCGTCGGGCTGCAGAACCCGGGCGTGGACGCGGTCATCGCCGAAGAGCTGCCCAAGCTTGCCGGAGTCTTTCGCAAGCCGGTGATGGCAAACGTCAGCGGCTTTTCCGTGGAGGAATATGCCGAAACCTGCGGAAAGCTCGACGGGCAGCCGCAGGTCGGCTGGCTGGAAGTCAACGTTTCCTGCCCCAACGTCCACGGCGGCGGCATGAGCTTCGGCGTGGACCCGCAGGCGGCCGCCTGTGTGGTGCGTGCTGTGAAGGCGGTCACGACGAAGCCTGTGATCGTCAAGCTTTCGCCCAACGTCACCGACATCGTCGCTATCGCAAAAGCCTGCGAAGAAGCCGGCGCGGACGGCCTGAGCCTCATCAACACGCTGCTGGGTATGCGGATCGACCTGCGCACGCGCCGGCCGGTCATCGCCAACACCATGGGCGGCTTCTCCGGCCCGGCCATCTTCCCGGTCGCGCTGCGGATGGTGTATCAGGTCGCGCACGCTGTGGCGATTCCCGTGGTCGGCATGGGCGGCGTATCGAGCGCCGAAGACGTGCTGGAGATGATGCTGGCCGGCGCGGCGGCCGTGGAAGTCGGCACGGCGAATCTGATCGATCCCTTTGCGTGCAAAAAGATCATTGACGATCTGCCGCGCGCCATGAAAGCATACAACATTTCATCTCTTTCGGAGATCATCAAAGGAGTGCGGTAATATGGGCAAAGACGTGATTATCGCCTGCGATTTTGCCTCGGCAGAGCAGACGTTTGCATTCTTGGACAAGTTCACCGGCGAAAAGCCGTTCGTCAAAATCGGCATGGAGCTGTTCTATGCCGAGGGGCCGTCGATCGTGCGTGAAATCAAAGCGCGCGGCCACAGGATCTTTCTTGATCTGAAGCTGCACGATATCCCGAACACCGTGAAAAAAAGCATGGCGGTGCTGTCAAATCTGGACGTCGATATCTGCAACCTGCACGCAGGCGGCACGATTCCCATGATGGAAGCTGCGCTGGAGGGCTTGACCCGCCCCGACGGCACGCGCCCGCTGCTGATTGCCGTGACCCAGCTCACGAGCACCGACCAGCAGCACATGGAGGATGATCTCTGGATCCATGCGCCGATGGCCGACGTGGTGATGCACTATGCCGAAAACGCAAAAAAAGCCGGGCTGGACGGCGTGGTCTGTTCGCCGCTGGAAGCGAAGAAGGTCCACGACCGCTGCGGCAGCGGCTTTCTGACCGTGACGCCCGGCGTGCGCTTTGCCGACGGAGAAAAAGGCGACCAGAAGCGCGTGATGACCCCCGCGCAGGCCAAAGAGATCGGCTCCGACTATATCGTGGTCGGCCGCCCGATCACGGCAGCGGATGACCCCGTGGCGGCCTATCGCCGCTGCGTCAATGAGTTTGTAGATTAAAGGAGGAATACGATGGAGCTTTCCAGACTGATTGCACAGGATCTTTTGAAGATCAAAGCGGTGTTCTTCCGCCCGGAAGAGCCGTTCACCTGGGCCAGCGGCATCAAAAGCCCGGTCTATTGCGACAACCGCCTGACGCTGACTGCGCCGGCGGTGCGCACAGATGTGGAAGAAGGACTTGCCGCGCTGATTCGGGAGCATTACCCCGACGCCGAGGTGCTGATGGGCACCTCGACCGCCGGCATCGCCCACGCGGCGATCACGGCGCACCTGATGGGCCTGCCGATGGGCTACGTCCGTTCGGGCAACAAGGATCACGGCAGACAAAACCGCATCGAGGGCAAGCTCGAGCCCGGTCAGAAGGTCGTCGTGGTGGAAGACCTGATCTCCACCGGCGGCAGCGTGATCGACGTGGTGGAAGCGCTGCGCGAGGCGGGCGCAGAGGTGCTCGGCGTCGTGAGCATTTTCACCTACGGAATGCAGAAGGGGCTGGACCGTCTGGCGGCCGCGAAGGTCAAAAACGTTTCGCTGACGAATTTTGACGAGATCGCCGCCGTGGCAGCCGCCGAAGGCTATATCGCAAAAGCGGATATCGAGCGGCTGATTGCCTTTCGCAACAATCCCTCGGACGAAAGCTGGATCGGAGGCAGGGCATGAGATCGATCATTGACATTCTGGACCTTTCCGTGGCGGAGCTGGACGAGCTGATCGCGGTTGCGAACGACATCATCGCGCACCCGCGGAACTATCAGGACGCCTGCGCGCGCAAAAAGCTGGCAACGCTGTTCTTTGAGCCCTCCACGCGCACCCGCCTTTCCTTTGAGGCGGCGATGTATGAGCTCGGCGGCAGCGTGCTGTCGGTCACCGGCGGGGCGACGTCCTCGGTGGCGAAGGGCGAAAGCATTGCCGACACGGCAAAGACCGTCAGCTGCTACGCGGACATCATCGCCATGCGTCACCCCAAGGAGGGCGCGGCGCTGGTTGCCGCCCGCAACGCAAGCATCCCCGTGATCAACGCGGGCGACGGCGGCCACTGCCACCCGACCCAGACGCTGGCCGACCTGCTGACGATTCAGCGCGAAAAGGGCGGCTTCAGCGGGCTGACGATCGGCCTTTGCGGCGACCTCAAATTCGGCCGCACCGTGCATTCGCTGATCAATGCCATGAGCCGCTATCCGGATAACCGCTTCATTCTGGTTTCGCCCGAGGAGCTGAAGCTGCCGTCCTACGTCAAGAACGACACGCTCAGAAAATACGGCCTGCCCTACGTGCAGACGACCGACCTGCAGGAATGCCTGCCGGAAATGGACGTGCTCTATATGACCCGCGTACAGCGCGAGCGCTTCTTCAACGAAGAGGATTACCTGCGGCTGAAGGACACCTACATTCTGACGCCGGACAAGCTGAAAAATGCAAAGCAGGAACTTTGCATCATGCATCCGCTGCCGCGCGTCAACGAGATCAGCGTGGCAATTGACGACGACCCGCGCGCCTGTTATTTCAAGCAGGTGCTCAACGGCAAATATATGCGCATGGCGCTGATTCTGAAGCTTTTGAAGGAGGCGGCTTTATGAACATCGATTCCATTCAGAACGGCATTGTGATCGACCATATCAAGGCCGGTTCCGCCATGGTGCTGTATGACCTGCTCGGACTGGACGCGCTGGACGTCTCCGTGGCCATCATCAAGAACGTGACCAGCCGCAAAATGGGCAAAAAGGACATCATCAAGATCGACGCCGACATTCCCGTGGATCTGGACGTGATCGGCTACGTCGATCCGGCCGCCACGATCAACGTGATCCGCGACGGCGTGCTGGTGGAAAAGAAATCTCTTTCGCTGCCGAAGACGCTGACCAACGTGCTCAAATGCAAAAATCCGCGCTGTATCACCTCGTGCGAGCAGGAGCTGGATCACGTGTTCCGCCTTGCCGACGAGGAGAAGAAGCTCTATCGCTGCGTCTACTGCGAGACCAAGGCAAACTGACCGCGCCGCGGTTGTGATCGAAATGACTAAAAAACGAGGCCCGATTCCATCGTTTTTCTATCTGCCCGCTGATTGACTTTTTTCGCGCCGGTATGCTATAATTTTTGCAGAAACAAAAATCGAAAAACGGTTTGTTTTCCGTGACTGACGGATTGAATGTGGAGCACCACATGGGAGCGGAAAACAGCACGCCGCGCCGACCGTCTGGGCACACGAACTTGAACAATCAAGCGCAGTGTGCCCTTTTTGTTTTAAGAAGGAGGATGTTTATGAAAAAAGTTGCGATCATCATGGGAAGCGACAGCGATCTGCCGGTTGTGCAGAAGGCGGCCGATACCCTGCAGACGCTCGGCATCCCGTTTGAGGTGCACGTGTATTCTGCGCACCGCACGCCCGACCAGGCGCGCGACTTCGCCCGAAACGCCCGCGAAAACGGCTTCGGCGCCATCATCGCCGCGGCAGGCATGGCGGCGCATCTGGCAGGCGCCATCGCCGCGAACACGACGCTGCCCGTGGTCGGCATTCCCTGCAAATCATCCAATCTCGACGGCATTGACGCCCTTCTGTCCACTGTGCAGATGCCCTCCGGCATTCCGGTTGCCACGGTGGCGGTCAACGGGGGAGTCAATGCTGCTTTGCTTTGCGCCCAGATCCTCGCGGTGGAAGACAGGGCGCTGGCCGCCATGCTGGACGCAAAACGCAGCGCCGACGCCGAAATCGTGCTGGCCAAGGACGCCAAGATTTCCGCCCGGTTTCAATCCTGACTGTTCGCTGTCAGGCTCAATGTTCGTATCATTATTCTTTTCAGGAGGGTTTCCCATGGAAAAACTGAATCAACTCTATGAAGGCAAAGCGAAAAAAGTATTTGCCACCGACGACCCCGAGGTGCTGCTCGTCTCCTATAAGGACGACGCGACGGCCTTCAACGGCGTCAAGCGCGGCACGATCGCCGGCAAGGGCGCGATCAACAACCGCGTGACCAACTACATGATGCAGCTGCTGGAAAAGCAGGGCGTCCCCACCCATTTCGTCAAGGAGCTCTCCGACCGCGAAACGCTGGTCAAGAAGGTCTCCATCGTTCCGCTCGAGGTCATCATCCGCAACATCTCCGCCGGCTCATTCTCCAAGCGCTGCGGCGTGGAGGAGGGCATCGTCTTCGACGAGCCGACCATCGAGTTTTCCTATAAGAACGACGAGCTCGGCGATCCGCTGATCAACGCCTATCACGCCGTGGCCCTCAAGCTCGCAACGTGGGACGAGATTGAAACGATCAAGACGCTCGCGTTCAAGGTCAACGATTTCATGAAGGGCTTCTTCAAGCAGGTCGGCGTCGATCTGGTCGATTTCAAGCTCGAGTTCGGCCGCCTGTCCGACGGCACCATCGTGCTGGCCGACGAAATCTCGCCCGACACCTGCCGCTTCTGGGACAGCAAGACCCACGAAAAGCTGGATAAGGACCGTTTCCGCCGCGATCTCGGCCATGTGGAGGACGCTTATCAGGAAATGATGAAGCGCATTTTCGGCGAATAATTTCTTTCGGAGGTAACCTATGGGTGGCTTTTTTGCGGCAACCGCAAAGCGGGACGTCATCTCCGACGTCTTCTTCGGCACCGACTACCATTCACACTTGGGGACGCGCTCGGCCGGTATGGCGGCTTATGACCCGGAGATCGGCCTGCAGCGCAACATTCACAGACTGAACAACACCCCGTTCCGCACCAAGTTTGCGCACGTGCTCTCCGATATGAAGGGCTGCGCCGCGGTCGGCTCCATCAACGATTCCGACCCCCAGCCGCTGCTGATCCGCTCCAGAATCGGCACCTACGCAATCTGCACGGTCGGCGTGATCCGCAACGCCGACGCGCTGATTGAAGAGTATCTCGGGCAATCCGACGGACACTTCGACGCCATGACCGGCGGCAAGGTCAACAACAACGAGCTTGTGGCCGCGCTGATCAACCGGAAAAGCAGCTTTACCGAAGGCATCCGCCACGTGCAGAACGTTGTGGAGGGCACGGTCTCGATCCTGATTCTGTGCAACGACGGCGTGCTGATTGCGGCGCGCGACAAAATGGGGCGCCTGCCGGTGCTGATCGGTCAGGCCGACGACGGCTACTGCGTTTCGTTTGAATCGTTTGCCTACCGCAAGCTCGGCTACCGCGACCACAGCGAGCTCGGCCCGGGCGAAATCGTGCGGGTTGCGGCGGACGGCATCACGCAGCTTGCCGCCCCGGGCAAGGAGATGCGCATCTGCGCGTTCCTCTGGACCTATTACGGCTATCCGAATTCCGATTACGAGGGCGTCAACGTGGAAGGGATGCGCTACCGCAACGGCGCGATTCTGGCGCAGAACGACAAGGCGACCGGAACGGCGCAGGAGATCGACTACGTGGGCGGCGTGCCCGATTCCGGCACCCCGCACGCCATCGGTTACGCCAACAAGAGCGGCATCCCGTTTGCCCGGCCCTATATCAAATACACGCCGACTTGGTCGCGCTCGTTCATGCCCACCGAGCAGGTGGACCGCAACGAGATCGCCAAGATGAAGCAGATCCCCGTGCAGAACCTGATCGACGGCAAGCGCCTGCTGTTCGTTGACGACTCCATCGTCCGCGGCACGCAGCTGAAGGAAACGGTTGAATTCCTCTATCAGAACGGCGCCAAGGCGGTACATATGCGCTCGGCCTGCCCGCCGATCATGTACGGCTGCAAATACCTCAACTTCTCCCGCGCCACCTCGGACATGGAGCTGATCGCGCGGCG
>JAEEUW010000091.1 GCA_016290665.1 Clostridiaceae bacterium
CTCTTTCATGTCTGCACCTTTCTTTATCAAAGTCAAAAAGCCGCGTTGAGCGGCTTATAGGCGTACGGTAATGAAAAAGATGCTGCTTGCAAGCAGGATCTGCGCGGCATAGTAGGTGCCGATGTTGAACCACTTCAGCGGGCGGTTCTTGTCTTTGCCTGCAAACAGGATGAGTCCGAGCGACGCGTCGGACAGCACAAAGAGGACCGCGCCGAGACCGACGGTCACGAAGAGCATCGGGATATGGTCGTGCAGGCCCCACCACCACTGGCCGCAGCAGTAGCGGATCGCCTTGACCAGCATGGTCGTGATCGTCAGCGCATAGAGCGCCACGGGGATGGCCAGATAGAGCTTGGCCTTGATCTGCTTCTTCCAGGCGTAGAGCGCGAACAGCGCCACAACGGCCAGGATGATCGGAATCTCGTACCAGCGGAAAAAGCCGTATTGCGGATAGGTGTCGCGGATGGCGCGCTGGAACGCAAGGATATAGCAGATATGGCCGCCGAGGAAGGCGAACAGACCGATCCCGAACACCCAGACCTTGTCGGTGATCAGATGCAGGAAGAAGTCGCCGACCCAGCCGAGCGCCAGACCCCAGAGGATCAGCGTGGCATAGGGCGTGTGATTATGCGAGATCTTGACCGCCAAAAGACCGGCGACGAAGAACAGCGCGGAGCAGATCATTTTATAGCCCATGGATTTCCAGCATTTCTTCGGCCAGGAAAACTTGAGGAACAGCGGCACGAACACAAATTCCGCCGCAACGACCAGAATGAACAGAATCTTCCAGAACATAAGAAGGCTCCTTTCGTTATTTCAGCTTGCCGAAGTGGACCATATCCACCAGCGGCGTAACACGCGGCAGCAGCGATTCGATCGGCTTTGCCAGCAGTTCGGATTTGAACACGTTCTTGACCGAGCGCGCCAGATTCTCCGCCATGACCGCCGTGGACGGCACGGCCGAGGGCTTGAGCGTGACGCGGTCGCCGTTGAAGCGGAAGATCAGCCGGCGCGCCGCGACCGATTCGATCGGTCGGATCAGGATTTCCAGCTCCGTTTCGTTGTTCCAGCAGCCGACCGAGCAGGCCGTCAGCGGCATCTGGCCCAGCGTGATGTTGTCCCAGCGGTATTCGCCGTCCATGCCGATGTGGATGGAGTTGACCTCGCCGCCCTCGGACCAGGTCATCTTGAGCGTATCCGCCTGCGGCAGGAACTGCACGTTGGTGATGTTGCCGGCCTTGTCCTTGCCCATGAAGGTCAGCGTCAGGGGCGCCACCGAGACAGGATAGCCGATCACGTTGAGCAACAGCGGCTTATTGAACACGATCTTTTTGCCGATGAGGCGCTTTTCCATCGCCGTGCGCGGGCGGGCGGGCAGCTTTTCATAGGCCGGGATCGACAGCTCGACCGGCACGGCCTTTTTGTCGTCGTCGATAAACGCCTTGGGGAAGTGACCCCAGATCACGTCGCGCATCGCCTGCTCGTTGACTTCGCCGGCCGTAAACGCCAGGCAGGCGTCGAGGTCTTCGAACACGATGCCGAACTGGCTGAACATGCCGTCGGCGCGGTAGCTCTTTTTATAGCCGCGGTTGCGCCAGAAGCAGTAGCCGTAGCCCTCGGAGGAATCGGAGGTTTCACCGGTGCGGCTCGCCGTATGGTACGCCGTGGCCGTTTCTGCCCAGCCTTCGGGCAGAATCTGCCTGCCGTGCCATTTGCCGCCCTGCTGATAGAGCAGCGTGAACTTGGCAAGGTCCATCGTCTTGAGCATCAGGCCCCAGCCGCCGGCTTCGATGCCGCGCGGGTCGGTCTCCCAGAAGGGACGTTCGATGCCGAGCGGCTCGAACAAACGCGGGGTCAGATAGTCGATCACGCTCATACCGGATTTTTTGTGGATGATGCAGCAAAGCAGGTACATGTTTTCGCTGATGTAATCAAACTTCGTGCCCGGCTCCGAGATCCACGAGGACGACATGATATCCTTGAACCAGCGATCCCTGGTCTTGTCCATCATCGGCGTGACGGAAAGGCCGCTGCGCATGGTCAGCAGGTCTTCGACCGTCAGCTTTTCCAGATAGGGGTCGGGCTTGTCGCCGCGCGCTTCGGGGAAGATATCCACAAAGCGGGTGTCGAGCGCAATCAGCCCCTCCGCAATCGCAAAGCCGATTGCCGTGGAGGTGAAGCTCTTGCTCACGGAATACATCGCGTGCGCGTGGTCGGGACCGTAGGGCTCGCGGTAGACCTCGCAGGCGATCTTGCCGTGGCGCATGACGATGAGGGAATGGATCTCCTTGCCGAGCTCCAGGCAGTGGTCGATGAACGCCCGGACCTCCTTGGAATCCACGCCGACGCTCTCCGGGGTTTTTGCGCGCGGAATCTCAGTTGTGTTTTTGACTGCCATCGTTCGTTCCTCCTGTTCTCTTCGTTTGATCTATGGCTTGATTATGTTTTCTTCTTCTTTTTGTAGACGAACACGTCGAAGCCCAAAAGCAGCGCGCCGAAGATCACGATGACGGCGATCTTGCCGCCGGTCAGGTTGAAGCTGCCCTTTTGGGTGTCCTTCTCCCCTGCCGGAACCAGCTGCCGCGGCGCGGTGCGAAGCGCGCTTTCGGCGTCCTGCAGCTGCGAAAGCGACGCCCTTCCGTTGAGAAACGCTTCGTCCGCCGCCGTCTTCGCTTCCAGATAACGGGCGGCGCTTGCGTCGGAATAATCGGACAGCTCCGGGTAGTCTCCCGGCCAGCGCAGGGCAGCCAACGCTTCCCGCTCGGCGGCGCACTGCGCGATATAGGCCGCAAGGCCGCGGATGTTGCCCGTTTCGATGGCGGAAAAGCCGCGGGAGATCAGATCGTCCCAGCCGACGGCGTCGTCGCTGCGCTGACCGCAGAGGTCGGGATCGTACATCGGCGCGAGGGCAGCCGTTGCAAAAGTCGTGCCGAAATGTTTGTCGGTGAACTTCTGATAGAAGACGTTGAAGTAGTTTTTGCTCTGGAACTGCGCCAGTGGCTGCTTCGCTGCGGAAAGACAGTTCCAATGCGCGATGGCGTTGAACACCACGTTGCCCTTATAGACCGGGAGCACATACAGCTTTGTGCCGCTGTCGCGCTGCCACTGCAGCGCCTTTTTTGCGCTGTCAAGCGTGCGCAGACAGACGGGCACCGCCACACTGCGCGAACCGATCAGCGCGTTGATTTCGTCGCGGAAGGCCCAGGCGTTGTCCAAAATCAGCCCGCCTTTGCCGGCGGCGAGGGCAAGCGCCTGCTCCAGCGTGGCAACGGGCTCGTCGGAGACCGTGCCGTTCGCGTTGCGGTAATGCAGCGTTTGCAGTTCTGCCAATTCGCAGTCAGCGGCGGCGGAACGGTCGGTGTCCAGCTGATGCGGCAGGGGCGCGTCTTCCAGCAGAACGAAGGCGCCGTCGTCGGTCTTCTGCACCGAGACCGAAACCCAGTCGGCGCCGAGGTTGAACGCGGCTTCGATCGCTTTGAGGCTGTTCGGCGCCGCGGCGTCCGTGTCGCCGCGGAAGGAGACGGCAACGAGCGCGCCGTCCACTCCGGCAAGCATGGCGTCTTCCGCCGCAAAAGCGCACAGGGCAAAGCACCCAAGCAGCATCAAAACCGCAGCTATGGTGAAAACTCGTCTCATAAATCTATTTCCTTCTGTCTTCTGGTTTCTGTCTTCTGGCTTCTTCCTTTATTGCTATATTAGCATAATTCAGGTTTCATTGCAAGCAAAGAATCGATCGGCCAGCGCCACGGCGCCCATGGCGTCCTTGGAATAGCCGTCCGCGCCGATCAGGTCGGCGTACTCCTGCGTCAGCACCGCGCCGCCGACCATGACGAAGACGCCCGGCAGCTCCTTTTTCAGCAGCTTCACCGTTTCGGCCATGGCGTCGAGGGTGGTGGTCATCAGCGCCGAAAGGCCGACCAGCTTTGTGCCGGTTTCTTTTGCGGCTTCCAGCACCCGCTGCGGCGGCACGTCCTTGCCGAGGTCGAGCACGGCGTAGCCGTAGCTTTGCAGCAGGACTTTCACGATGTTTTTGCCGATATCGTGGACGTCGCCCTGCACCGTGGCGAGGAGGATCGTGCCTTTTTTGCCGTCTGCCTGCGGCAGCTTTGCGCTCACCGTATCGAACGCGGCGGCCGCGGCTTCGGCGCTCATCAGCAGCTGGGGCAGAAAGAGGCTCCCCTGCCGGAACCGTTCGCCCACGAGATTCAGCGCTGGCACGATCTGTTCGTTGATGAGCGAGAGCGGCTCTTCGGTCTGCAGCAGCGTTTTCGCCGTCTGCGCCGCCTGCTTTTGCAGGCCCTTCGCCACCGCGTACATCAGCGGCGGCAGCGCGTTTCCGTCGTCCGCCGGCTGTGTCGGCGCTGCAGCGGAAACCGCAGCGGTGCGGGGATGCGTCTGCGCAAAGGAAATGTAGCTTTCGCAGTGCGGATCGAAGCCCTGCAGCATGCAGAAACAGCGGTAGGCGCGCATCATCTCGTCGGAGCAGGGATTCATGATGGCGCACGACAGGCCGCTTTGCAGCGCCATGGCCAAAAACGCGGCGTTGATGTCCTGCCGTTCGGGCAAAGCGAACGACACGTTGGACACGCCCAGACAGGTCCCGACACCGAGCGTTTCGCGGATCAGGCGGATCGCCTCCAGCGTGACGCGGGCAGCGTTGTCGTCGGCGGAAACCGCCATGCACAGCGGATCCACCACAATGTCTTTTTTGTCGATGCCGCAGGCCGCGGCGCGGTCAACGATCTTTTTTGCGAGCGCGCAGCGCCCTTCTGCGGTGGCGGGAATGCCGTCTTCGCCGATGGTCAGCGCAATCAGCACGCCGCCGTATTTCCTGGCGAGCGGCAGCACCGTGGCAAGGCTTTCTTCCTTGGCGTTGACGGAATTGATCAGCGGCTTGCCGTTATAGACGCGCAGGGCGCGTTCCAGCGCAGCGGGCCGCACCGTATCGATCTGCAGCGGCAGATCGACCACGCTTTGCAGTTCCTCCACCGTTTCGGGCAGCAGGGCCGCTTCATCCAGCCCGCCGAGGCCGACGTTGACGTCGAGAATCTGCGCCCCGGCCTCCTGCTGGGCAATCGCCTCGCGGACAAGATAGCCGAGGTCGTGCGCCCGCAGCGCCGCCTGCAGCTTCTTTTTGCCGGTGGGGTTGATCCGTTCGCCGATCAGCTTCGGCACGCCGCAAAGCGACACGGCGTGGGTATAGGACGCCACAACGGTGTCGTGCTTTTCTTCCGGCGGTACAAACGGCAGGCCGCGCGTGGCAGCGACCGTTTTTCGGATATAGTCGGGCGTGGTGCCGCAGCAGCCGCCGAGGCCGCACACGCCGGTCTTTGCAATGTCGCGCATGCAGGCGGCAAAGCCGTCGGCGTCCACGTCGAACACGGTCTTGCCGTCTTTGACCTGCGGCAGCCCGGCGTTGGGATTGATCACGACGGGCAAGGAAGCGCACTGCACGTACTGCGCGGCGATATCTTTCATCTGCTGCGGCCCAAGGGAACAGTTGGCGCCGAGGGCGGCAACGCCGAGGCCCTCCAGCACGGCCACCGCGGCGGGCACGTCGGCGCCCGTGAGCAGATGGCCGCTTTCGTCATAGGCGTTGGTGACGATGACCGGCAGATCACAGTTCTCTTTGGCGGCCAGCACAGCGGCCTTGGTTTCATAGAGGTCGCTCATGGTCTCGATCAGGATCAGATCGAACCCGCAGGCGGCGGCAACGCGCACGCTTTCGGCGAACACGTCGACCGCGTCCTCAAACGGGAAATCGCCCAGCGGACGCAGGAGCTTCCCGAGCGGGCCCATGTCGAACGCCAGATAAACGTCGTCACTGTTCCCGCCGAAGCGGGCCTTGGCGCGGGCCATGTTGTCATAGGCGGCGCGGATGACCAGATCGAGGTTATTGAGCTTGAGCCGGTTTGCGCCGAAGGTGTTCGATGTGATCACGTTGGCGCCGGCTTCCATATAGGCAAGGTGGATCTCTTCCAGCACGGACGGATGCGTCAGGTTCCACGTTTCGGGCAGTTCGCCCGCGCGAAGACCCTCCTTTTGCAGCAGCGTACCCATCCCGCCGTCAAAATAGGTGCGGCAGATACGCAAACGCTCTGTGATCGTCATGGAAGAACCCCCTTTTTTTATTAATTCGGAATTGGCATCAGCTCCCGCTGATGCCCACAAACGCCGTTACCGATTTGCACGGCGTCATGAAGAACGTGTCGGAAAGCGTGATGCCGAGCTTCCTTTGCGCGTCGAGCGCCGCGAGCACGTCCCTTTGCAGCGAAAGCGGCACGTCGCCGTAGCCCGGCGAAAAGCGCGGGCGCAGCGTTTCATTCTGCGCCAGCCTTGCGTTGACCTCGTTGCACCAGCCCTCCACGGCGGCGGAGCACCACGCGTCGAACACGAGGGCGAACGAGGGCTCGCTCTTTTGCAGCCGCAGCAGCAGCCGTTCGGGCCCGAAGCCGAGCGTGGCCGCAAACAGAAAGCTTTCGCCGCAGCCGGCCATGTTCTTCGCGAGCGCCCGGCTTTGCAGCCGGAACACGCCGAAATCAAGCCGGTCTCCTGCTGTTTTCAGCGGCAGACGGCGGCAGACGGCTCTGGGCGCGGCAGAGCCGTTCAGGGTCTCGCGGGCGCGGTCGAGCAAAGCGGAAAGCTCCGGCGCGGGTTCGCCCCGGACGCCGAGATAGCGCAGGGCCTCTTTGCGGCTGACTTCAATCGTTTCCATGCTGCCGGAAAGCAGCGTGATCTCTGCGCTCATCGGATCAGGGTGCTGACGTTCGCGAGGATCGCCGCGGCAACGTCGGGCTTGTTCATGGAATAGACGTGGACTGCCGGAACGCCGTTGGCGAACAGATCCACGATCTGCTGCGTGGCGTAGGCGATGCCGGCCTGCTTCATCTGCGCCGGATCCGCGCCGTATTTGTCCACAATGCGGCAAAAGCGCTGCGGCAGCGCCGCGCCGGAAATGCGGCAGATGCGCTTGATGGAGCCGGGATTCGTCACCGGCATGATGCCCGCGACCACGGGCACCGTGACGCCCGCCTCGCGGATGCGGTAAAGGAAGTTGTAATAGACGTCGTTGTCAAAAAACATCTGGGTGGTAAAGAACGCGCAGCCCGCGTCCTGCTTTTCCTTCAGGTGCCGCACGTCGTCGAAGCTGCTGCTGCTTTCCGGGTGCGTTTCGGGGTAGCACGCGCCGCCGATGCAGAACGACCCCTCCGCCGCGATTTCGGCAATCAGCTCGCTCGCGTAGTGATAATCGGTCTCGTGCGCCTCGGGCACGCGGTCGCCGCGCAGGGCCATCACGTTTTCGATTCTGTTGTCCTTGAGCGACTGCATCTGCGCGTGTACCTGCGCGCGGGTGGAGTTGATGCACGTCAGGTGCGCCATCACGGGCACGTGCGTCAGATTCTGGATATCGGCGCAGAGCGCCGCGGTATAGGCGGACGTGCCGCCGCCGGCGCCGTAGGTCACGCTCATGAACGCCGGCTGCAGACCGGCGATCTGCATGGCGGCGTCGAACACGGCGTCGATCTTGTCGGTCGTCTTCGGCGGGAACACCTCGAAGGAAAGCGAGGGCGTCGGGCCGCTGATGATGTCAATGATTTTCATGGGGCAAACACCTCCCGGAGAGACTGAGGGATTGAGGGGTTAAGGGAATAAGGGATTGAGAAATTGAGCTCCGCTCCGCTAACTGCTAACTGCTGACTGCTGACTGCTGACAGTTAATTTTTCAGGCTGTGCATCGGCGCCGGGATGCGGCCGCCGCGGGCAACAAAGCCGTCGGACGATTCCGGGTGCACCGGCATCACGGGCGCGGCGCCGAGCAGACCGCCGAATTCCACGATCTCGCCCACCTGCTTGCCGGGCGCGGGAATGATGCGCACGGCGGTGGTCTTGCAGTTGACCATGCCGATGGCCGCCTCGTCCGCGATGATGGCGGAGATCGTTGACGCCGGGGTGTCGCCCGGCACGGCGATCATATCAAGGCCGACCGAACACACGCAGGTCATGCTTTCCAGCTTGTCGAGGGTCAGGGTGCCGCTTTGCGCGGCGGCGATCATGCCCTCGTCCTCGCTGACCGGGATGAACGCGCCCGACAGGCCGCCCACATGGTTGCTGGCCATCACGCCGCCCTTTTTGACCGCGTCGTTGAGCAGCGCCAGGGCCGCCGTGGTGCCGTGGGCGCCGCAGACGGCAAGGCCCATTTCTTCGAGAATGCGCGCCACGCTGTCGCCTTTTTCGGGCGTGGGCGCCAACGAAAGATCAACAATGCCGAAGGGCACGCCCAGCCGTTCGGAGGCTTCGCGCGCCACCAGCTGGCCCATGCGCGTGATCTTGAACGCGGTCTGCTTGATCGTTTCGGCCACCACGTCGAACGGCTTGCCCTTGCAGCTTTGCAGCGCGTGGAAGACCACGCCCGGGCCGCTGACGCCGACGTTGATGACGCTTTCGCCCTCGCCGACGCCGTGGAACGCGCCCGCCATGAACGGGTTATCCTCCACCGCGTTGGCAAACACCACGAGCTTGGCGCAGCCGAAGCCGCCGTTTGCGGCGGTCAGGTCGGCGGTCTTTTTGATCGTTTCGCCCAAAAGCGCCACGGCGTCCATGTTGATGCCGGCCTTGGTGCTGCCCACGTTGACGCTGGCGCACACGCGGTCGGTGGACGCGAGCGCGGACGGGATGGAGGCGATCAGCTTTTTGTCGCTTTCGGTGAAGCCCTTTTGCACCAGCGCGGAAAACCCGCCGATGAAGTTCACACCGCACGTTTTGGCCGCGCGGTCCATCGCCGCGGCGATGGGCGTGTAATCGCTTTCCCTGCACGCCGCCGCAACCAGAGAAATCGGTGTAACCGAGATGCGCTTGTTGACGATGGGAATGCCGAATTCCTTTTCGATCTCTTCGCCCACGCGGACCAGATCTTTGGCCGTTCGGGTAATCTTGTCATAGACCTTTTCGGCGCAGCGCTCCACGCTTTCGTCGCTGCAGTCCAGCAGCGAAACACCCATCGTGATCGTGCGCACGTCCAGATGGCGGTGCTC
>JAEEUW010000092.1 GCA_016290665.1 Clostridiaceae bacterium
GACACTTCGCGCAGCGCGTCGGCGTAGTTCGTGATGTCGGTCAGGATGACCAGCACGTGCATATTCTTTTCGAACGCGAGATATTCCGCGGCGGTCAGCGCCATCTTCGGCGTGGCAATACGCTCGATGGCAGGGTCGTTCGCGAGGTTCGAGAACATCACCGTGCGGTCGAGCGCGCCCGTTTCGCGGAAGGATTCCACAAAGAAGTTGCTCTCTTCAAAGGTGATGCCCATGGCGGCGAACACCACGGCGAACGGCTCGTCGGTGCCGCGCACCTTCGCCTGACGGGCGATCTGCGCGGCCAGCTCGGCGTGCGGCAGACCGGAGGCGGAAAAGATGGGCAGCTTCTGGCCGCGGACCAGCGTGTTCAGGCCGTCGATGGCCGAAATGCCGGTCTGGATGAATTCCTGCGGATAGGCGCGGGCGGCGGGGTTCATCGGCGTGCCGTTGACGTCGAGCCGCTTTTCGGGGATGATCTCAGGCCCGCCGTCGATCGGGCGGCCGAGGCCGTCGAACACGCGGCCGAGCATGTCCTCCGAAACGCCGAGCTCCATCTGGCGGCCGAGAAAGCGCACCTTGGAATCGGCAAGGTTGATACCGGTGGAGGATTCAAACAGCTGCACGAGGGCGTTGGTGCCGTTGATTTCCAGCACGCGGCAGCGGCGCTTTTCGCCGTTTGCCAGCTCGATTTCGCCCAGTTCGTTATAGGCCACGGCTTCCACGTCGCGCACGAGCATCAGCGGGCCGGCCACTTCCTGAATGGTTCGGTATTCTTTCGGCATCAGTCATCCTCCCCTTTCTTCGCTTCTTCCAGCTGCGCCGTCAGGTGGCGCAGGGTCTCTTCATATTCGGCGTCGGTCTCGTCCTCGGCCACGTATTTGAAGCGGCCGATCTCTTCGCGCACGGGCATGTTGACGATCTTTTCAATATCGCCGCCGTCCTCGAGCGCTTCGGCGCCGCGGTCAAAGAACGCGACGACCAGACGCATCATCAAAAGCTGCTTGTGCAGCGAGGTGTAGGTATCCACCTCGTGGAACGCCAGCTGGTGCAAAAAGTCTTCGCGGATGGAGCGCGCGGCTTCCATTGTCAGGCGGTCCGAAGGCGAAAGCGCGTCCATGCCGACGAGCTTGACGATTTCTTCCAGCTCCGCCTCCTGCGAAAGCAGGCGCATCATTTCGGCGCGCAGATCCATCCAGTCTTCGCTGACGTTGGCGTTGAACCACTTGCCGAGCGAGCTGGCATAGAGCGAATAGCTGGTCAGCCAGTTGATCGCCGGGAAATGGCGCTTATAGGCCAGCGCCGAATCGAGGCCCCAGAAGACCTTGACGATGCGCAGCGTCGCCTGGGTGACGGGCTCGGAAATGTCACCGCCGGCGGGCGAAACCGCACCGATGACCGACAGGGCGCCTTCGCGGGGCTCCGAGCCGAGCGAGAGCACCTTGCCCGCGCGTTCATAGAACTGCGCCAGACGCGAACCGAGGTAGGCCGGGTAGCCCTCTTCGCCGGGCATCTCCTCCAGACGGCCCGACATTTCGCGCAGCGCTTCCGCCCAGCGGGAGGTCGAGTCAGCCATCAGGGCCACGCTGTAGCCCATATCGCGGAAGTATTCGGCGATGGTGATGCCGGTGTAGATCGAGGCTTCGCGCGCGGCCACGGGCATATCGGAGGTGTTGGCGATCAGCACGGTGCGCTCCATCAGCGACTTGCCGGTGTGTGGGTCGATCAGCTCGGGGAATTCGCCGAGCACGTCGGTCATCTCGTTGCCGCGTTCGCCGCAGCCGATATAGACCACGATGTCCGCTTCCGCCCATTTGGCCAGCTGGTGCTGGGTCACGGTCTTGCCCGAGCCGAACGGGCCGGGAATGGCCGCCACGCCGCCCTTTGCAATCGGGAACAGCGCGTCGATCACGCGCTGGCCGGTGACAAGCGGCTTGTCGGGCGCCAGCTTTTTGGTGTAGGGTCTGCCGCGGCGCACGGGCCACTTCTGCATCAGGCCCACGGTCTGCGGACGGCCCTTGTCGTCTTCCAGAATGGCAACCGTATCCTCCACGGTGCACGAGCCCTCGCTGATTTCGCGGATCACGCCGCGCAGTCCGGGCGGCACCATGATCTTATGGGTCACAACGTCGGTTTCCTGCACGGTGCCGATGACGTCGCCGCCCTGCACGTTGTCGCCCACGGCGACGCAGGGCGTGAACTTCCACTCTTTTTCGCGGTTCAGCGACGGCACCTCGATGCCGCGGGTCAGGTTGTTGCCCGTCAGACGCATGATCTCTTCCAGCGGGCGCTGAATGCCGTCGAAGATGGCGCCGATCAGGCCGGGGCCGAGCTCCACGGAAAGCGGCTCGCCGGTGGTCTCCACCTGTTCGCCCGTGCGCAGGCCCGAGGTCTCTTCATAGACCTGAATCGAGGCGCGGTCGCCGCGCATTTCGATGATTTCGCCGATGAGGCGCTGTTCGCTGACGCGCACCACGTCGAACATATTCGCCTGACGCATGCCGCTTGCCACGACAAGCGGGCCGGAAACCTTTGTGATCGTTCCTGTTTGCATGTATATCACCTGCTTTTAATCTGTTATTTCAAAATGTCCGAGCCGACCGCCTGCTCCACGCTGCGGCTGATGGACCGCAGTCCTTCGCCCGTGTTGCCCGAAACGCCGGGAATCAGAATCACGGCAGGCACCGGGCGTTCGCGGTAACGGTCGAGTTCGGCGCCGAGGGAGGACGAAAGCGCCTCCGTGACGAACACGACGGCGTAGCTTTCCTCGCTCATGCGCCGCAGCTCGCGCAGTGCTTCGCGCGGATCCGTGACGGGGCAGATCTCGAGGCCGATGGAGGCAA
Organism: Clostridiaceae bacterium; assembly: GCA_016290665.1. Taxonomy (GTDB): domain Bacteria; phylum Bacillota; class Clostridia; order Oscillospirales; family Acutalibacteraceae; genus UBA6857. The sequence continues at coordinate 2,841 of JAEEUW010000092.1, forward strand.
AGCCGCTGATGCTGTCTTTGTCGCCCATCGCAGCGATCTTATACATAGAGATCACGCACCCTTTCTCTGATGGTTTCGGCCGGAACGCCGGAAAGCTTGGCGGAAAGCACAATCCGCACAGCCTTGATCTCCGCCGATTTGGCAAAGTAATAGGCGGCGATCGGCTCAAAGCCGAAGAAGAGATATTTCGCTTCGCGGCACAACGCAACGATGCTGTCGTCGCACCACTTTTCAAACGCGGTGGTGCTCCTTTGCAGCGCGGTCACGCCGTCGCGGTAAGGCGTTGCATAAAGCCAGCCGAGCAGCGCGCTTTCGCCCTGCACGGCGGCGGCGCACAGGCCGTCGCGGTCGAAGCCGCAGCACGGGCCGACGGCGCTTTGCGTAAAGGAAAGATCCTTGCCGGTACGCGCGCAGCGCACGGCGATCTTGATGTTTGTGCTGTCGCAGATGAAGCGCAGAATCTTTGCCTGCAGCGCGCTTTCGGTCTCGTCCGCCTGCTTGGAAAGGCAGGCGAGCGCGGCGGCGTCGATGATGACGTCGGCGCTCTGGCCGCTTTCGGTGCGCGTGGCCGTTTCATAGGCCTCTCTGGCGCAGTCCGCAAGGGATGGAGGCAGCTTTTCAAAGGCGTGGCGGCGCATGGCGTCGGTCAGAAGGCCAAGATCGAGCATCGTCGGCTGCACATAGTACGGCGCGGGGTCGACGTTCGTCAGCATGCATTTGAGCGCCGCCTTGAGGTTATAGAAATCGTTGAGCGAGGTGAGCACCTGCAGCTCTTCTTTGTCGGGCACGCTCTCCTGCAGCAGCGTCCAGAGGCGTTCGTTCTGGGCCGCAACAAGGGCCGAAACGTCGGTGACGCCCTCTTCGGCCCAGCCGTGGCTGCGCAGCAGCGCAAGCGCCCGGTCAAACGACGGGGCCGCCACGAGCTCGTCGAGCATGGCCGTTGTCAGCAGCTTCCCCTCGTTGGCGCGGATCCGCGCGACGGCATAGGCATAATCAGTCTCTCTCATACGCCCTCCGTTCACGCGAACAGCAGCGGCTGCAGCAAATCCTTGAGCGCGTCCATCTTTTCGTCAAACACGGCGCGCAGGGTGCAGTTGACTTCGATGTCGCCGTAGACGAGCACGAAGCCGTTTTCGATATCCATGGGCTCGCGGCTCACCTGCACGGCGCCGGTCTCATAGATGGCGGCGTTGATGGAATCCTGAAAATCCGCGGGCATGTGCGCCAGGTCGCGCGCGTTGAGATACAGCACGCCCTCGCCCTTTTCCGCGTTGCGGATGCAAAGGCGCAGCAGCAGCTCAAAATACTGCTCGTCGTCAAAGGCGGCGATTCTTTCATAGGCGGCCGAAAGCACGTCGTTGACCACGGCGTTGCGGATTTCAAGATAGCGTTTGCGGGTGACGGACTCCGCCTGTGATTTGGCAACGCTGACGATGCGGTCGGCCTCTTTTTTGGCGTCGTCCACCACGCGCTGCGCTTTGGCGTTGGCCTGTTCGCGCGCATACGCCAGCATGCGGTTCGCCTGTTCGCTGGTTTGTTCGATCATGGCGTCGGTCGCGCTCTTGTTTTCGGCGGCGATCTTTTCCACGATCCGTTCCAATCCGGTCAAGCGGGTTCACTCCTTTCCGAATAAGGTTCCGTTCTTCAAAGAATCAGCCGATGCGGAACACGGCGAGGAAGGAGATCAGGAACGGCAGAATGGCATAGAACTCAACCAGGGACGCCATGGTGATGGCGCGGCCGGACTGGTCGTTCTTTTTGGCAACGAGGGAAACGCCGGCTGCGGCGACCTTGCCCTGATGGATACCGGAAAGCAGACCGCAGACCGCGATGGGCAGGCAGGCCACCAGATAAAGCAGACCCTGCTGCCAGGTGAGGTCCGCCACGGCGCCCGAAAGCAGACCCGTGCGGATCAGCACGAAGATGGCGATGATGAAGCCGTAAAGGCCCTGCGTACCGGGCAGCAGCTGCAGGATCAGCACCTTGCCGAACAGGGATGTATCTTCACTCAGCGCACCGGCGGACGCCTGTCCGACCATGCCGACGCCTTTCGCGGAGCCGATGCCCGCGAAGATGACCGCTGCCGCGGCGCCGACCAGCGCCAGAACCAGACCTAAGTTACTCATTGATAGTTTCCTCCTTGAATTTGAAATGTTGAAGATTTATTTTCAGCGGGGTAAAGACCTTGCCGCCGCCTTCATAAAATTTGGAAAAGTATTCGACGTACTGCAGACGGCACGTGTGCACGTAGGTGCCGATCAGGTTAATCGCGATGTTCAGCGAGTGGCCGAGGATGCAGATGAACGCGAAGACCACCACGTTGCCCATCATGGCCGCCAGCATGTTGACCACCGAGCCGATGACGCCCGTGACCAGGCACAGCGCCAGCAGACGAGAATAGCTGAGAATGTCGCCGAGGTAGCCGGTGACGCTGCTGTAAAGCGCGTAGAGGCCGCCGCCGAGCTTGCCCACGATGTTTTTGGCCGAACGCCCGGCCGTCAGCACGATCAGGACGGCGCCGACAAGCAGCACCTTGGCGCCGATCGATTTCAGCTGCGGCGAAACCGGTTCAATGAAGTCCTTGCCGACGATGGCGAGGCCCGTCACGAAGATGTAGACCGGGATCGTGTCGCAGATCGCGCCGAGCCAGTCTTTGCGCTTTGCCAGCGTAACGAAGCGGATGGCAAGGCCGGCGAACAGGTGGATGATGCCGAAGCCGAAGGAATACAGCATCAGCTTGATGGAATCGCTCGTCGGCTCGAACCAGAGCGCCAGCTGCGGCGGGTCGGCGATGCCGAGGAAGTTCGTGCAGATCGTCGGGATCAGATCGCCGAAGAACGAGCCGAACATTGCGCCCCAGAAGGTGGTGAACACGCCGCACCAGAGGGCGAACGACGCCGTCTTGCGCAGATTGCCGCGCACCTTGATGACGTGCTTCATCACGAGGCCGAAGATCACCATCAACAGGCCGTAGCCCGCGTCGGAGAACATGATGCCGAACAGGAAGTAATAGAAGAACGCCATGACCGGGTTGGGGTCGAGGTCTCTGTTTGAGGGCGGGGAATACATGTTGGTGATGCTTTCCACGCCGGCGGCAAAGTCGCGGTTCTCGATCAGCACCGGGACGTCCTCGTTTTCATAGTCGGGCTCTTCCAGCGCCATTTCGCAGACGAAGCGCCGCTCCACGTCGAACTTGAGCTGTTCGGCGTCGCGCGCGGGCACGTAGCCATGCAGCACGATGGTGCTTTGCGACGTGGCCGCGCAGGCAAGAAAGCGGTACTTTTCGGCCTGCGCCTGTTCATAGTCGGCCAGCAGGCGGATCGTGTCGTAGTATTCGCCGTAGGAGGCGATCTTCTCTTCGATCTCCGCAATCTCCGCCCCGGCGGCCGAAATCTCGCTTTGCAGCTGCTCGATCGCGATGCGCGGCAGCGTTTTGGCGGGATGGTCGGGCCGGATGAAGCCGACCGCCTTGAGCGCGCGCTCCAGCTCCGGGCCATCCGAACGGTGGCAGACCGCCACGCAGCAGGTCTGCAGCTTGTCGGAAGAGACCACCTCGACCGACACGCCGTCGAGCTCCGGCGCCTCCTTTGCAAGCAGCGCAAGAATCTGCGGCTCGCTCAGCTGGCTCTTGAAGTTGCCGATGAACACGGCGGACGTCATCGTGCGCACGGTGCTCATCGGGATATCCAGCGGCTCCCACGGGCGGTAGTAGTCGATGCGCGTCTGCTTGCGCAGGATCTCGGTCTGCCTGGCCGTGATCTGCTCCTGCAGGGCGTTGATCTCATAAACCAGCGACATCATGTTGTCGGCCTGCTCGGTGACCTGACGGTACTGTGAAAAGTCGATCTCGGTGACGTCGGTGAGCTGCTGCACGATGGAGCGCTTGATTTTGCAGCAGCGCTCCAGCGTTCTGACGGCAGCGCCGATTTTTTCTTTGTTGCGTTCAAACACGGCCGCAATGGGCCGGGTCTGATACTTGGTCAGTTCTTCGTGGTCGGTGTCGGAAAGCGCCGCGATCCCCTGCTTTTGCAGATAGTCGATCAGGCGTTTGCTGTCTTCCAGCATGGCGACCAGTTCAAACTGCATGAGCTTGATTTTTGCCAAACGGTAACACCTCCTTGTTCCGCGTCGGGCGCGGATCAGTCGGTCAAATGATCGAGCACGAGACGGATCGCTTCGTCATAGCGCTTTTCCGTGTCGGCAATCACCTTTTTTTCGCGCAGGTCGGCCAGCTTGTTCGCCTGCTTGAGCAGGCCGTCGGCGGTGTACTGCGCTTCGGAAAGAATCAGCTTCGCTTCGTTCTGCGCCTGAGAAAGCGCGGCTTCCTCCAGCGACGCGGCCGTTTCGCGGGCCGATTCCAGAATCGCCTGTGCCTGCTGTCTGGCCTCCTCCTCGCTCTGACGGGCAAGCTGCTCGGCCTGCAGCACGGTCTTGATCATATCATAAACCATAGCCGATTCCTCCAACATAGGGCATGATCGCGGCGATTGCCTCGGGCGCCGCGGTGGTAACGGTCTCGTCTCCCTTCAGACGGAACAGAACGGAAACGACCAGCAGCACCAGCAGGATCACGATCAGAAGCAGCGCGAGCAGAAACTTGCCGCCCGGCTTTCCGCGCGTCCTGCGCGGCTTTTTGGGCTTGGGCGCCGCGGGGATCACGTATTCGTCCTGCGTGCCGTCTTCGGGCTGCGCCGCGGGCGCGGCGGGCGCCGTTTCGGGAATGGCGATCTCACTGCGCAGATCGACCGCCGGCGCCTCAAAAGGGAGCTCTTCCGGGGCGGGCGTCGCCGGGGCTTCCGGCTGCGGCGCGGGCGCGTCCGCGGGGGCCGGCGCTTCGGAGTCGGAATAGACCTCGTCAAACTCCGCTTCGCCGAACGGCCGGTGCAGCAGCGCGCTTTCCAGATCCTGCAGCATCTGCTTGGGCGAAAGATAGCGGTCCTCGGGCCGGCGGGCGCAGGCCTTGCCGATGATGCGGCACAGGTCTTCGTCATACAGCGCGGGCTTCGGGAACGCTTCGCCGGCGATGCGGCATTCGCGCGAGCGGTCGAACGAGCCGATGGAAAGCTCCTGCGGATAGGGCTCGGTGAACGGCAGACGGCCGCGGTTGATCAGCGTATAGAGCACGAGGCCGAGCGAATAGGTGTCGGCGGTGCAGTTGATCTTGCCGGAAACGATGTATTCGGGCGCCGCGTAATACTGCGTGCGCTTATAGGCGATGGAGCTCTTGGACGGCTCGAGGCAGCTGAACGAGCCGAAGTCGCCCAGCTTGCAGACGCCCTTGCGGTCGAAGAGGATGTTTTCGGGCTTGAGATTCGGATAGATATAGCCGAAGTCGCGGCAGCGGATCAGCGAGCGGCATACAGAGATACCCAGCCGCAGCGTTTCTTCCCGCGTCAGCGAGAACTGCCCCAGCAGGTCGGCCAGCGAGCGCATCTCCTCCAGCCGGATCAGGATCAGCGTGCCCTTGCCGTCGCTGGTCTGGCGCTTTTCCCATTCCTCATAGCGCACGAAGTGCTTGCCGCCGTCGGCCTGGCGGATGATGTCGATGTTCTCGGTGATGTTGCGGATGATCTTCTGGTGCTGGCGCTCCTCCTTCGTCGGCTTCTGCGGCCCGTCGCCCAGCGTGTTGAACGATTTCTTTTCGTTGCGGTAATCGCCCACGCGGATGGTCTTGAGCACGGCGCGGTGTTTTTTGCCCGTTTCGTCCGTCCGCACGATGGTGAACGCCTTGCCGTCCGTGCCGGAGCCGAGCTGGGTTTCGGTGTACCAGTCACCGAATACGGGATCGAACAGTTGAGACATGGTGTCATCCCCTTTTCAACATTGATCTATTAGAATTCAGTATAACATATTTCTCCCAAAAAAACTACTTCTTTGCAAAAAATCTTTTTATTTTTTATGGAAAAATTCACCCCCGTGAATTCGTCACCTTGCCTATTGACAATCGCGCCGTTTTCGTTTACAATAAAGACGGAAACCGGAAGAAAGAGGTGAGTCCCATGGACAACGAAATCAATATGGATATGGATCTCGTAACTGTCGTGGACGACGACGGTAAAGAACATCTCTTCGAAGAACTGGATCGTATTGAGACCGAATCCGGCGACCGCTATGTTG
>JAEEUW010000093.1 GCA_016290665.1 Clostridiaceae bacterium
AAGAGCAGATAAACGATCGTGCCGACGCCGGCGACGAACAGCGCTGCGGACTGGCTCATGCCGTTGCCGACAATGGCGGGCACGGCGATCGTTGCCGCGAGGATGGCAAGCAGCTGCTGGAACGCAAATACGATCAGCTGCCCGAATTTGGGTTTGTCCTTGATTCCGTACACAAGTTTCATGTTGAGTACCTCCTGTTTTTTTGACTTTATCTCCATGCGCGTTTCGGCGCAAAAAAGAGCCTATTGCTTTTCAATCGTGACGCAGGCCGTCTCTTCAAACGGCGGAATCTGCACGTGGATGCGCTCTTCGCGCGAGGTGGGGATGTTCTTGCCCACATAGTCCGCGCGGATCGGCAGCTCGCGGTGGCCGCGGTCCACCAGCACGGCAAGCTGAATCTTGGCCGGCCGGCCGTGGGCCAGAATGGCGTCGATCGCCGCGCGCACCGTGCGTCCGGTGAACAGCACGTCGTCCACGATGACGACGATCCGGTCGTTCACGTCAAAGGGGAGCTGCACCTCGTTTAGTCTGGCGTCGCGCGCCCGATCGTCGCGGTAAAGGGTGATGTCGAGCGTGCCGGTCCTGACGGAAGCGCCGAGCCTGGTGAGGTTCTGCGCAATGATCTGGGAAAGCTGCTCGCCGCGGCGCTTGATGCCGACGACGCAGAGGTTCTGGGTCGATTCGTTCTTTTCAATGATCTCGTGGGCGATCCGCATCAGCGCGCGGTCCATCCCGATCGCATCCATCACAACCGACTGCATCCCGCTGCCCTCCTTCTGAAAAAGAAAAAGATCCTGCCGCTGACCGGCAAGACCGTAAGGCGCAGGGAACGCCTGCGAAAGGGATGGTTCTTGTCGGTCTCTCGGTACCGCCTTTAAAGAATTTTTACTGTGTTTATTATATGATACCGCGGCCCAAATGTAAAGCCTCTTTTCACGAAAAAAAACGATTTGTGAAAAGTGTCAAAAATCAAAAAACGCCTTCGGTCAATTTTGTCAGCCGCGTAAAAAGAAAACCCCCGGCGCTTGCCGGGAGCCTCATGACAACTTCGGTTCAGACGTTATGCCTTTTTGTCGGTATCGTCTTTTTTGAAGAAAGAAACCAGCTTCAAGATGAAATCCAAAACGATCTGGATATAGTTCAAGCCCTTATTCACGATGCACCCTCCTTTGTCTTCCTGGCGGATCCTCTATGTGAACCACATGAGATAAACTTTCACGCTGTTTATTATACGCCGTGCTTTTCATTTTGTCAACAAAAAATTCAAAAAATGTTTAAAAATCCGACTGGAAAAGAAAACCGCAGGACATCCTGCGGTTTCCGGTTACGCTTGATTCGATCCTTACGGCTGCGTCGGCGCGGCGGTTTCCTGCGGCCGTTCAAACAGCACGTTGTCGGCGGGGGAGCAGATATCGATCGCCTTCGAGAGCACGTGAACCATCACGGTCTGGTGCTCGCCGCCGTATTCGCCGTCCAGCGTCCAGGCAATCGGCGCGTCGGCTGTGATCTTGACCTTGCTCGTTTTCAAAAGGATGATGCGCTTGCCGTCATATTCCTTTTTGCGGATCTTGTTGAACAGGGACGGCGCCTCGGACACCCGCGCCTTGCGCACCAGCAGCACCTCGAAATAGCCGTCGTTGAGCTTGACCTCATCCTTGTTCAGACGAAAGATGCCGGAAATAGACGTGGAGTTGGAGATGGAGCCGAACGAAAAGTCGCCTTCCATTTCGCCGTCGTCATATTCGATCTTCATGTGCGTGGAGCTGATGTTCTTCCATTCCTTGAAAACGCCGTTGAGCAGATAGGCAAAGTGGCCGAAGATATTCTTCATCCACTGCTTGGTGGCGTAGGAGGAACGGGTAAACGCGCCGAACGCAGCAACGTAGGAATAGTAGCGGTTGTTGAACAGACCGATGTCATAGCTGTTGGTATGACCGTTGCGGATCAGCGCAGCCGCCTTTTCAATGTCGCGGGAGATGCCGAGCGTGGACGCCAGATCATTGGTCGTACCGGTCGGGATATAGCCGATCGGGATGCGGCGCGGCAGATCCATGACGCCGTTGATCGTTTCGTTCAGCGTGCCGTCGCCGCCGCAGCAGATGACCAGATCCTTGTCGTTGGCAAAAGAACGGACAAGCTCTGTCGCATCGCCGTGTCCCTTGGTCTTTTTGATCTCGATCTCAAATTCATCGGCGGGAAAATGACGGACGATATCTTCGGCACTGCGGCGCGTGCTGTCCGGCCCGGCGCAGGGATTGACGATCAGAAGCACTTGTTTTCTGCTGTGTTCCATAGGTAAAACCTCTCATTCGAGGAATTGGATTCCAGTTTTAGGGTCATATTATACCACTATACGGAAAGGTTTGTCAATCCGTTGTTTCTGCGGCGTCATTTTTCGGCGGCTCCGTCTGCGACAGCCACATGCGCGCAAACGGCACGCCAGCCAGCTGTTCGAGCATCCGTTGTTCTTCGTCAGTTAACACCACCGTTCCGGTTTCATGCTTTTCGCGGATCTTCTCTTTGATGAACGCGTGCTTTTCCCGCGTCAGGTCGTAGCGCAGAATCATCAGAAGCGCCAGCGTGAGGAAGCAGATGGGGATCAGTGTGAAGCAGATGCTGACGCCGGACACGGCGCGCGGGGTCTGCTCGGCGGCGGTTTTGGCGGTGTCATAGCCGAAGGCGGCCAGCAGCTTGCCGATGCCGAAGGCGGCGAAGCCGGAAACAAACTTTTTGATGAACGTGGAAAACGTGGCGATGACGCCCTCGCGCCGTTCGCCGGTGATCATCTCGTCCACGTCCGTCACGTCGGGGAAGATATTGCTCTGCACGCTCGCCATGCCGGCAAGGCCGAGCCCATAGAGGAATTCCACCGCGAAGATGAGCGCCCGGCTGCCTGTGCCGCGGAAGAACCACGCCAGCGCCAGCGCGCCGATGGCGACCGGCACGAACACCTTGGCCGGCAGCTGCTTGGAACGGCGGATGGAGAAGAAGTAGGCCGGGAAGAAGCCCAGCGCCTCGCCGATGCCGGAAACCAGGATCAGCATGGAATAGCTGCTCTCCTGGTGCAGCACGGTCTTGAGGAAATAATAGAAGCACTGCGACACGAAGGCCGACGAAAACAGCGTGAAGAACCCGAACAGGAAATAGCGGCGGAAGATCCGGTTCTGCAGAACCTTGCGATACTGGTCCACGAACGCGCGCAGATCCAGCGGCTCGTTGACCTGCTCCAGCGAGGAATGCTCGCGCGTGCCCCGATAGGTGAACAGCAGCGGCAGACTCGTCCAAAGGCAAAGCACCGCGCCCATGACGGCAAACCGCGTGCGGTGCTCGGGCGAGAAGGTGGGCGTTGTAACAAGACCGTTCAGACCGCCGAGCACGAGCGCCGCGATGAGATAGGACGAGTAGCTGGCCACGGCGTCCATGATGGTCTTCACGGCGTTGAACTGCGTGCGCAGGTTATAGCCCGGCGCCAGCTCCGGCAGCATCGCCGTGTGCGGCACGCTGATGAAGGTGGACACCGTTTTATAGAACATATAGGCGAACACATACCACCACATGGTGCGCGTGCTGTTGCCCGCCGCCGAGATGCCGAACGAATGCCACATCATGAAATAGGCGATGATCGCAAAGGGGATGCCCCATTTGAGATAGGGGCGGTGGCGGCCGTCCTTGTGGCGCGTGCGGTCGGTGATGATGCCCATCAGCGGGTCGGTGATCGCGTCGATGATGCACGAGAACAGGGCCACCGTGCCATACTGCGAGGTGGAAAGGCCCTCCACGTCGGTCAGAAACGGCAGCAGATAGCTGCCCAGCACGTAGGGGCCGCCGCCGGTGAAGAAGATTGCGGAGTTATAGGCGATCATCGGGCGCAGCTTTGTGCCGGGCTCCACGCCGATCAGCTTCAGCAGCTTATGACCGAACTGCTGCAGCCGGGGATTCGCTTGCATAGTACCGTCTCCTTTCGGTCGTTCACGGGAGCAGATAGCCCACGATGAACAGGTGTTTCACGGTTACGAGGGACCGCACGTCGTGCGGCACGGGCACGGTTTTGCCGTTGAATTTGTTGTATTCCACGAGCAGGCCGCGGTCCTTGTCAAAGCGGACCATCACGGTGTGCAGCGAGCCGAACACCCGCCTCCGGTTCCAAAACGAGAGCACGCCGCAGCGGCAGTCGGGCAGGGCGTTGAAGAAGGCGTTGTAATCGTAGGTTTTTTCAAACGGAATCTCGTGCGCCTTGAAATAGCGGTCCAGCACCAGCGGATTGGAGCCGAAAAAGCCCCAAAGCACCGAAGACTGCGGATACATCTCCAGACAGATGTCCCGCAGCTCCTCGTGCCTTCCGAGCAGGTGCGCGGCATTATACAGCGCGATCATCTCGCAGCCGTTCCACGCCATCGTGCAGATCCCGTATTTCATTTTGGCCACTTCGCCGGTGCCCTGACCGTTGATGCAGCCGCTTTCGTCACCGGGCGTGAACTGTTTGTTGTGGGCAAAGTTGCGCTTTTCCAGCATGCGGCACGCTCCCTTTCGCACTGTCTTTGGTTTCATTATAAAAGAACGGGTTGCCTGCGTCAACCGAAAGTGCCCCGAAAAGGAAGTTTTTTCACAAAACATCCGGAAAATTAAACAAAAACAACAGCCTTGATTTAGATATTTTGACAGATAGGTAGAAAACAATCTTTTTGCGTCAAAACCCTTGCTTTTTGCAAAAAGATAGTGTACTATATACACGCAGTCGGGTGAGCGAACACTCACCGACCGCCTGAAATTTTGACAGTTTCTCATAATGTTTTCTTCGTATTTTCTCCTAATGAAAACCGCCCGGTATTCGCCGGGCGGTTTTCATTTTGCTGCACGGTTGCTTTTGGGCGCGGAATGTTGTATAATCGGTACAGAATCAAAAGGAGGTGCGCTTCATGCGAAAAAAGCTGTCTGTGCTGCTGTGCGCGGCGCTGGCGCTGTCTCTTTGCGCCTGCGGCGTCCGTGCGCCCGCGCTGGTGGCGTCGGGGGGCGTGCCGGTCTCGCAGGGCGTGTACGCCTGGTTTTTGAACGACGCCAGGGTCCACGGATCAGCTCTGGGCCTTGCGCCGGGCGACGAGGCCGCGGCGGCATACGCCGAAACCCAGTGCCGGCGTCTGGTCGCGCTGGACCGCTATCTCAGCCGGCAGAAGATTGCGTTGCGTTTTGATCTCAAAAGCGAAGCGGCCGCGCGCACGGAAGGGGAGTGGTCGCTGTTCCGCGCGCACTACCGAAGTCTCGGCATGGAAAAGCAGGATCTGACGCGGGTCCACACCTTTGAGGCGCAGAAAAAGCAGCTTGCTCTGACGTTTTACGGCCCCGGCGGCAAAGAGGCGCTCTCCGAACAGGCGCTGCGCGACAGCTTCGTGAAGCTTTACGTCGGCTTCCGGGCGTTTGAGGGCGCGCTGACGACCCGCACCGCGGAGGGCGAGTCCGTGCCCCTTGACGCAAAAGCGCAGCAGGCGCTGCTGGAGCAGTTCAGCCGGATGGCCGCCCGCGCCAACGGCGGCGCTGACCTGGACGAGCTCTATGCCGAATACTGCGGAACGCAGGGCCTGATTGTTACGGCGCCGCTGGCCGTCAGCCTGATGAAGGACGGCGACCCGATGTATGACGACGGATTCTTCGCCGCCGTGCAGGCCCTTTCGCCCGGCAGCACCGGCGTGGTCCAAACGGCGGGCAGCGTCTGTCTGGTGCAGCGCGTGGCCATCGACAAAAGCGACGAGGATGCCTTTGAGACTTACCGCGACGAGGTGCTCTGGCACGAAAAGCTGCCGGCCATCGAAGCATTCGTGGCAAAGCTGTGAAAAGAACCGCTTCCTGCGGCGTTCGCCCAAAGAAGCGGCTTTTTTCTGTTCAAAAACTTTTTTACATTTTTTCCTTATTTTTTGTAAGGTTTTCGATTTTTCGACATTACTATACGGAAGAACAAAAATTGTTCTTTGCAGGAACCCGCTTGCCTGATCCGTTCCGTCTGCAGAGAAGCTGGATGACAGAACGCGGGCTTGCAGAAAAGGAGTTTTTATGATGAAACGTTTTCTTTCAACTTTACTCGCCGCGCTTTTGTGCCTCGGCGTCGCCGTGCTGCCCGCCGCGGCGGAAGACGCGACCGAGCCGGAGCCGACCGTGCAGACGCAGGAGGATCCCGCCGAACCGGTTTCGCCGCCGGAGGAAACCGCCGCACCCGCGCAGGAGGAACCGACCGCACCCGCCGCGGAAACGCACAGGCCCCTGTCGCCGTATCGGGAGCCGGCTTTGGCGGACTATGCCGGAGACGAGACCGCCTTTCGGGAAGACCATCAGGCGTGGCTGGATTCCGTCTATGCCCGCTATTATCATTGGAAGAACAGCGATGAGATGGACTGGCGCGCGCCCTATGATCCGGCGTTCCGCGCCTTCTATGCGGACGACCCCGATCTGTTTGTGGAAAACCATCTCGTCTTCAAAAAGCTGACCGCCTTTGTTTATGAGAACAGAAAGCGTGTCAAGCGCACCTTTGCCGTCATTCTGGATTACTTCGACACGGATGAGGCGGAGGAGTTCTGCACAACGCTGCGCATTCCCGCCCTGCTCGACGGCTGCGCCGTGGTGATCGATATGTACTATTATCCGTATGACGATATGGATGTGACGGGCGGCATCGGCTATTCCAACGACACCGTGAAAAAGCTGGTGCTGGAAGAAGGGCTGACCGGCGTGAGCAGCTTTGCGTTCGCGGATTTCACCGCGCTCAGAACCGTCAGTTTGCCCGCGTCGCTCAAAAGCGTCAACCGCGGCGCGTTCCATAACTGCACGAGTCTCAAAAAGGTCGTTGTGCGCGGAGAGCTGGAACGGATCGGGCCGAGCGCGTTCGAGGGCTGCGAATGTCTGCACAGATTCGACGCGCTGAAATCCGTCAGGTATCTCGACGAAAGAGCCTTTGCCGACAGCGGTCTGCGCAGCGCGACGCTCTATGGCGGCGTGCGGATGACCTCCGGCGAAGAGGACGTTGCGATCGGCACCTTTGCAGACTGCAAGGAGCTGCAAACGGTCAGATTCACAGATACCGACCCGGAAGACGCGCGCCTGGGGCTGGACATCACCTGGCGTTGCTTCAGCGGCTGCACGGCGCTGCAAACGGTGGTTTTGCCCGCCGTTTGCAAACAGGTCAGCATCTATGAAAACGCCTTTGAGGGCTGCACCGCCCTGCGCAAGGTGACACAGGTCAAGAATCTCAAGCGCATCTATAACAACGCCTTTCTGAATTGTACGGCGCTTGAAAGCTTCACCTTGCCCAAGGAGATCGAATTTGCCGAGGACGACGCCTTCAAGGGCTGCACCGGGCTGCAGCGGCTCTACGTCCATTCCAAGAATCCCGATCTGCTCAAATATAAAGACTATGACGACGGCGACATGCGGGGCAGGGAAATCTCCGGAAACTTCCTTTTGTCGGTGCCGAAGCACTGCATGATCTTCGTCGCGAACAAAGAGATGAAGTACGTCTTCAAGACCACCGGCTACAAGGGCGACGTCAGAATCCGCGTCACCGTCCCCGCGCCGAAGACCGCCAGGCTGACGAAGCAGGGCGGCAAAGTGACCTTCCGCTGGAGCAAGGTCAAGACCGCCGACGGCTACCGCATCTGGAGCTTTGACCCGAAGACCGGTAAATATACAAAGCTCGCCACGGTGAAAGCGCCGCAGACGAGCGTCACGCTGAAAACGAACGCCAGACAGTTCGTCATCCGCACCTATCAGAAAGAAGCGGGCGACGTCTCGTGGAGCCTGGTCAAGACGTTCAAATAAAACCGTAGGGGCGGCCGTCGGCCGCCCGCTTTTTTCCGTTATGTAATGAGGCAGTTTCCCTTCGCGGCCGCAAGGCTGCCGCCGCAGTTCGCGTGCCCCGCGTCAATTCCGCATTCCGAATTCCGCATTCCGAATTAAAAAAAACCGCCCCAAGGGCGGTTTTTTTCTCAGTCGCTGGTGTAGGGCATCAGGGCGACCTGACGGGCGCGCTTGATAGCCGTGGTCAGCTCGCGCTGGTGACGGGCGCAGGTGCCGGTCACGCGGCGGGGCAGGATTTTGGCGCGGTCGGACGTGAACTTGCGCAGACGCGCAACGTCCTTGTAGTCGATCTTTTCCACTTTATCGACACAGAACGCGCAGACTTTTCTGCGGCCTTTTCTGTTGGGACGGCCATTGCCTTTTTCAAATGCCATTGCTGGTTCCTCCTTGTAATCTTTTCGTTGCAGCCGCAATCAGAACGGGAGATCTTCGTCGTCGGTGATCTCTTCAAAATCGTTGGTTGCTGCGGACTGATAGGCGGGCGCCTGTGCGGGCGCTGCCGGCGCGGCCTGGGTGCCGCTGTCTGCCTTGGAGCCGGTGAACGACGCTTCGCGCACGTTGACTTCAAACGCGGTGCGCTTCTGCCCGTTTTTGTCCTCGTAGTTCCGGGTCTGGATGGAACCGGCCACGGCAATCATCGAGCCTTTGGTGAAATAGCGGCTGATGAAGTTGCCGGTCTGTTCCCAGGCGACGCAGGTGATGAAATCGGCCTGGCGCTGTTCGCCCTGACGAACGTAGGATCTGTCAACTGCGATCCGGAACGTGCAAACGGATTTGCCCGTTGTGGTGGTACGCAGTTCGGGGTCCGCGACGAGACGGCCCATGAGAACGACGCTGTTAATCATGCTGGTTCCTCCTTACTGCTTCACGGTGAGCGAACGAAGCACACCTTCGGTGATCTTGACAACGCGGTCAAGCTCCGCCGGGAAATCCGGTTCGCAAGAGAAGTTGACGAGCATGTAGTAGCCTTCGGTCTCGTAGTTGATGGGATACGCCAGCTTGCGCTTGCCCCATTCGTCAATGCTCTCGATCGTGGCGTTGGCCTCGATCAGCGCCTTGAACTTTTCAACAAGAGCGGTCACGC
>JAEEUW010000013.1 GCA_016290665.1 Clostridiaceae bacterium
AAAATGAAAATATGATACACTGAAAAACCGAAGGGAGTTTTGTATATGATTGAGAATAAAGGACTTCTGGAGCGCTTCCTGCGCTATGTGAAAATCGACACGCAGTCCGCGCCGGAGCAAAGCGAACAGCCCTCCACCGCGAAGCAGCACGACCTTGCGCGGCTGCTGTATGCCGAGCTGCGCGACATGGGCCTTGACGCGACCTATGACGAAACGCACTGCTACGTCTACGCCGTGCTGCCGGGCGAAGCGCCCGCGCTGGGCTTCGTGGCCCATATGGACACCTCTCCCGAGGTGAGCGGCAAAAACGTCCGTCCCCGCGTGGAAGAGAACTACCGCGGCGGCGACATCGTCCTGCAGCCGGGCAGCGAAGCAAAAGCGCCGATTCTTTTGTCGCCCGCCCAGTTCCCCGGCCTGCTGCGCCATGTGGGCGAAGACCTGATCGTGACCGACGGGGCCACGCTGCTGGGCGCCGACGACAAGGCCGGCGTGGCCGAGATCATGTCGATGCTGGCCCATTACGCCGAACACCCCGCGCTGCCGCACCGCACGATCTGCGTGGCCTTCACGCCCGACGAAGAGGTGGGACGCGGCACGGAGCACTTCGACCTTGCCGCCTTCGGCGCAAAGGAGGCCTACACCGTGGACGGCGGTACGCTCGGCGAGATCGAGTTCGAATGCTTCAACGCCGCGGCGGCAAAGGTGACCGTTTCCGGCCGCAGCGTCCACCCGGGCTATGCCAAGAATCTGATGCTGAACGCGCTGAACGTTGCCATGGAGTTCCACGCGATGCTGCCCGCCGCCGAACGGCCCGAGCACACCGAGGGCTATGAGGGCTTCTTCCACCTGAGCGAGCTGGAGGGCGACGTGGAGCGGGCCGTGCTGCGCTACATCGTGCGTGACCACGACCGCGCGGCCTTTGAAGCGCGCAAAAAGCTGCTGCAGACGATTGCCGACCGGCTCAATGAACAATACCGCGCCCTCCTCGGCGGGCACGACGCGGTCCGGCTGGAGCTGCGCGACCAGTATTACAACATGGCGGACGACATGCGCGCGCACATGGACCTTGTGACCCGCGCCCAGGAGATCCTCGCGTCGCTGGGCGCAGAGCCGAAGGCCGTGGCCATCCGCGGCGGCACCGACGGCGCCGCCCTGACGGCAAGAGGCGTGCCCTGCCCGAACCTTTGCACCGGCGGCTACAACTTCCACGGCCGGTTCGAATACGCCTCCGTGCAGGAGATGGAAACCTGCGTGCGGCTGCTGATCGCCCTGGCGGCGAAGTGAGGGCGCAGGGGACAGGGAACAGGGGACAGTCGTCAACAGTCGCCCGTATGAATGCGCACACGGTGCGCGCCGGCCGGGACGGCGCATGCCGAACGGCAAAACCGACAAAAAAGTTGAAAAAAATACAAAAAACAATATACATCGACCGAAAACTATGTTATAATACTTCGGGAGAAACTTTTCTCACGAACTACGAAAGGAGTCTACATTATGGGACTGATTAAAGCTGCAGCAGGCGCTGTCGGCGGCATGCTGGCGGATCAATGGAAGGAGTTCTTCTATTGCGACGCACTCGATATGGACACGCTTGTCGTCAAAGGCCAGAAGCGCACCTCGTCGCGTTCCTCCAACACCAAGGGCAACGACAACATCATCTCCAACGGATCGGGCATCGCCGTTGCCGACGGCCAGTGCATGATCATCGTGGAGCAGGGCAAGGTCGTGGAGGTCTGCGCCGAACCCGGCGAATTCACCTATGACACCTCGAGCGAACCGAGCATCTTTGCCGGCTCGCTGGGCGAAAGCATCAAGGAAACCTTCCGCGTCATCGGCAAGCGTTTCACCTACGGCGGCGACACCGCGAAGGATCAGCGCATCTACTACTTCAACACCAAGGAGATCATGGACAACAAGTTCGGCACGCCGAACCCGATCATGTTCCGCATCGTTGACAGCCGCATCAATCTGGATATGGAAGCGGACGTGCGCTGCAACGGTGTGTATTCCTACCGCATCATTGACCCCATTTTGTTCTATACCAACGTCTGCGCCAACGTGGCCGACGAATTCCGCCGCGACCGGATCGACGGTCAGCTGAAGACCGAATTTGTCGACGCGCTTGCCGCCGGCTTCGGCGCCCTCACCGCGCTGGAGTTGCGTCCGTCACAGATCAATTCCCACACCCGGGAGCTCAAAGACGCCATGAACGCGGAGCTTTCCAAGGACTGGGCCGAAAAACGCGGCATCACGATCGTTTCGATCGGCATGAACCCCGTTTCCCTCAGCCCGGAGGATGCCGAAGCGCTCAAGCGTTATCAGCGCGCCTACACCACCGGCCGCGACCCGAGTATGGCGGGCGGCGTGCTGGTCGATTCCATGGCGGGCGCCATGGGCGACGCAGCCAGCAACGCGGGCGGCGCCATGAACGGCTTTGTCGGCATGGGCATGGGCATGAACATGATGGGCGGCCAGGCTTCCAGCCTCTTCGCCATGGGCCAGGGCCAGCAGCCCCAGCAGCCGGCGCAGGGTCCGAACCCGCAGTTTGCGCAGCCTGCCGCTCCCGCTGCGCCCGAAGCGCCCGCGATGCCCGCGGCAGACAGCTGGCCTTGTGCCTGCGGCGCCGTGAACACCGGCAAGTTCTGCACCAACTGCGGCCAGCCGAAGCCCGAGCCGGCCGGCTGGACCTGCGCCTGCGGCGCGCAGAACAGCGGCAACTTCTGCACCAACTGCGGCAGCCCGAAGCCCGCGGCGCCTGTCGTTTGCCCGAAGTGCGGCTTCAAGCCCGAGCCGGGCACGAAGTTCTGCCCCAACTGCGGCGAAAAGCTCAACTGACGAACACCCCGGCGTGCGGCTGTGAAAAACGCCGCACGCCTTTTCTCTAATCCTTTGTAAGGAAGTGTCAGCTATGGCAACCATTCTGGACTATAAATGTCCCCATTGCGGCGGCAAGCTGGAATTTCAGCCCGGCACCGAACAGCTGCAGTGTCCCTATTGCGATTCCACGGTGGACGTGGCGGCGCTGCAGCAGCTGGACGAGGTGCTCAAAAACACGCCCGAAGACAACATGCAGTGGAAGGAGGCCGCCGGCGACGAATGGTCCGCGGCGGAGCAGGCCCAGATGCAGGTTTACGTCTGCAAATCCTGCGGCGGCGAGATCATGTGCGACGAGAACACGGCCGCCACGTCCTGCCCCTTCTGCGGCAATCCGGTGGTGCTCGGCGGGCGCGTCAGCGGCACGCTGAAGCCCGACTTTGTGATCCCGTTTCAGCTTGACAAAAAGGCCGCCAAGGACGCGCTCAAAAAGCATCTGGAGGGCAAACGTCTTTTGCCGAAGGTGTTCAAGAGCGAAAACCACATCGACGAGATCAAGGGCGTCTATGTGCCGTTCTGGCTGTTCGACGCCGAAGCCGACGCCGACCTGCGCTTCAAGGCGACCAAAACGCGCATGTGGAGCGACAGCAAGTATAACTACACCGAGACCAGCTTCTTCGACGTGCACCGCGCGGGCACGCTGGATTTTGCCAACGTGCCGGTGGACGGCTCCAAAAAGATGGCAGACGACCTGATGGAATCCATCGAGCCCTTCGATTTTTCCAAGGCGGTCGATTTTCAGACGGCCTATCTGTCCGGCTTTCTGGCCGATAAATACGACGTGGGCGCCGAGGAGAGCAAGCTGCACGCCAACGAGCGGATCAAGCAAAGCGCCGAAAGCGCCATGCGCGGCACGGTGGACGGCTACGCCACCGTCGCGCTGGAAAACAGCAGCGTGCAGTTCCGCAACGGCAAGGCGAAGTATGCGCTCTATCCCGTCTGGCTGCTCAACACCACCTGGCGCGGCCAGCAGTACACCTTCGCCATGAACGGCCAGACCGGCAAGTTCGTCGGCGATCTGCCCTATGACAAGGGTCAGTTCTGGAAGTATATCGCCATGTTCACGCCGATCTACGGCGCGGTCGCGTTCGGCATCCTCTGGCTGCTGCGCAATCTCTTTTAAGGAGGGGAACGAGATGAAACGAATCATGAAACGCCTCCCGGTCCTGCTCCTTGCGCTCGCGCTGCTCTTTGCGTTTTCGGTTTGCGCCGCCGCGTCGGGCGAAATCCCCGCCGAGCGGCAAAAGCCGCTGCTGGTGGATGACGCCGATCTGCTTTCGCCCGACGAGGAAGCGGCGCTTCTGCCGCTGCTCGAAGAAAAAAGCGCGGCCGTGGGGGCCGATATCGCCGTGGTCACGGTGAACGACACCGACGGGCAGGACGTGGAAAACTTTGCCTACGACTACTATGATTACAACGGCTACGGCCAGGGTGAAGACAACGACGGCGTGCTGCTGCTCATCAGCATGGCCGAGCGCGATTACTGGATCGTGACGACCGGCTACTGCATCGAAGCGATTACCGATTACGGTCTGGAAAAGATCCAGAACGATTTCCTGCCGTCCCTGTCTTACGGCAACTATATCGATGCATTCCGCACCTTTGCCGCCGACTGCGAAACGCTGATCGCCGCGGCGCGGCAGGGGAACGTCTATGACCTGTATCACAGCGAGGACGACCCAGAAAACACCTATGGCGGCTACTACAACGACGCGTCGAATTACTATGACGGCGAAAGCTACCTGCCGCAGAATTACCATCCGTTCAACGTCGGCGCCAACGCGCTGCTCGCGCTTGTGATCGGCTTTGTGCTGGCGCTGATTACCGTGCTTTCGATGAAGGGCAAGCTGCAGACGGTCCGCCGCCGGTATGAGGCGTCGAACTACGTGGTGCCCGGTTCGCTGGCGCTGCGCACAAACGACGACCGCTTCCTGTATTCCACGGTGTCCCAGACGGCGATTCCGCAGCACACCGAAGATCATTCGTCGCACGGCGGCGGCTTCTCCGGCGGCGGCAGCCACACGAGCTTCGGCTCCTCCGGCGTGTCCCACGGCGGCGGGGGCGGCAAATTCTGACCGCAAGGCAGCAACAACAGCAAGCGCCGCCGCAAGGGCGCATTCCGTAAGGACAAATCCCTACGGAAGGCGCCCCGACGGCGGAGCTGTCTTTTGAAAGGAACCTTTCCATGGCAAAAACCTATCTCGATTTTTTCAAAGAGCTTGCCGCGATCCCGCACGGCTCCGGCAACACGAAGGCGATCTCCGATTACTGCGCCTCGTTCGCAAAACAGCGCGGCCTGCGGTATCTGCAGGACGAAGCCAACAACGTGATCATTTGGAAGGACGCGACCAACGGCTCCGATGAGACCGTTATTCTGCAGGGCCATCTCGATATGGTCTGCGTGCAGAAGGACGGCCGGAACATCGACTTCACGCGCGACGGCCTGCGGCTGCACACCGACGGCGACTTCCTCTTTGCCGAGGGGACGACCCTCGGCGGCGACGACGGCATTGCCGTGGCCTATGCGCTCGCGATCCTCGACAGCGACACGCTGCGCCACCCGAATCTGGAGGTGGTCTTCACCGTAGACGAAGAGATCGGCATGCTCGGCGCCGCAGCGCTCGATCTGTCGCCCCTCAAGGGCAACATGCTGATCAACGTCGATTCCGAAGAGGAGGGGACGCTGCTCACCTCGTGCGCGGGCGGCGTGCGCGCCGACCTGACGTTTTCTGCCGCCGAAGAAAAGGCGGCGGCTGCCGATTGTCTGCGCGTGGTTCTCGACGGTCTGCCCGGCGGCCATTCCGGCGCGGAGATCGACAAGGGCCACGAAAACGCGGTGCTCGTTTTGGCAAAACTGCTGCAAAGCTGCGGCGTCAGCCGCCTTTGCAGCATCGACGGCGGCTCGGCGGACAACGCGATTCCGACAAGCTGCACGGCGGTTGTCGAAACCGCTCCCGGCCTCGCGGACCGGCTGCAGGCCGCCCTTGCAAAAGCAAAAGCCGCCTTTGCCCTGACCGAACAGGGGGCGGCGCTGACTTTGCAGCCGGCCGAAGCGCAGCGCGCGTTCTCGGAACAAGACACCGCAAGGCTGCTGCGGCTGCTGTGCGGCGTGCCCAACGGCATCATCGCCATGAGCGCGCAGGTGCCCGGCCTTGTGCAGACCTCGCTGAACCTCGGCACGGTCAAAACCGAAGGGGACCGGGTGCTGACCGGCCACGCCCTGCGCAGCAGCGTGGGCGCGGAAAAAGAACAGCTGCTTTCCGATCTGACCGCCCACGCGGCCGCCTGCGGCGCAGCGGTTTCCACGTTCGGCGATTATCCGGCGTGGGAGTTCAAAGAAAACAGCCGCCTGCGCGACACCGTGCTGCGCTGCTATGAACGGCAGTACGGCAAGCCGATGACGATTACGGCGATCCACGCGGGCCTCGAGTGCGGCATCTTCTGCGGCAAAAAACCGGCGCTCGACTGCGTCTCGATGGGCCCCGACATCTTCGACATCCACACCTATGACGAACGCTTGTCGCTCTCTTCGGCGGAACGCACCTACAAGCTCCTTTGCAGCGTGCTGGAAGCGCTTTGAGCCGAAACCCAAAACAGCCCGACGGAAGTTCCGTCGGGCTGTTTTTCGGTTTGTTCACACCACCTGAAACAGATAAAACTTCAGGTATTCCGTCTCCGGCACACCCCAAAGAATCGGGTGGTCGGGCGCCTGCTGGCGCGCCTCAATCTGCCGCAGCTGCACGCCGGCGTCCTTCGCCGCGTCAAAGAGCATCCTGCGAAACAGGTCGTCCGTCATGAAGTGGGAGCACGAGCAGGTGGCGAGGTAGCCGCCGCGCGGCAGCAGCTTCATCGCCTTCAGGTTGATCTCCTTATAGCCGCGGCGCGCCGCCTGCACGGTGGCGCTGCTCTTGGTGAACGCCGGCGGGTCGAGGATGATGTAATCATAGGTCCTGTCGTGCTTCGCTTCCAGCTCGGTCAATAGTTCAAACACGTTGGCGCAAAGCACGTCCACGTTGGCAAGGCCGTTGCGCTTCGCGTTCGCCGCGGTCAGCGCGGCGGCGTCCTTCGAAATATCCACCGCCGTCACGCGCCCGGCGCCCGCTTTGGCGCAGTTGAGCGCGAACGCGCCCGTGTGGGTGAAGCAGTCGAGCACGGTGCGCCCCTTCGCCAGCCTTGCCGCCGCCAGACGGTTATACTTCTGGTCAAGGAAAAAGCCGGTCTTCTGGCCGTGCATATAGTCCACTTCATAGTCGATCCCGTTTTCCGTGAGGATCAGCTTGCCCGGAAGGTCGTCCCGCAGCCCGGCGCCGCGGTAAAAGCCGGTGGTCTGCTCCATGCCTTCCTTTTCGCGCAGGGCAATGTCGTTGCGCTCATAGATCGCCGTGACCGGCGCGCCCATGGCGGCGAGCAGCTCGACCATCAGCGGAAAGATGACGTCTTTTCGCTGCTCAATGCCGAGCGACATCGTCTGCGTCACCAGCACGTCGCCGAACCGATCCACCGTGAGGCCCGGAAAGCCGTCCGCTTCGCCGAACACCAGCCGGCAGCACCGAAAGTCGTCGCCCATGACCGTTTTGCGGTAATCGAAGCAATACTGCAGCCGCCGCGCAAAGAACGCGCGGTCAAACGTGTCGTTCGCGTTGCGCGACAGGATCCGCACGCGGATCTTCGAGCGGCTGTTGAAAAACCCCGTGCCGAGATAGCGGCCCTTTTGGCTGCAGACGTCCACCAGATCGCCGTCCGCCGGTTCGCCGGAAAGGGCGGCCGCTTCCTCTTCATAGACCCAGACGTGTCCGCTTTTCAAAAAGGCCGCGCCCTTGTCGGTGATGATCACGATCGGATAATTGCGTTGCTGTTTCATGTGTTGCCTCTCTTTTTGCTTCAGTGGATTACCGACGGGTAACAGGCGACCTGCGCGATGCGCGGCGCAAAGCCGACGCCCGTGAATGCGTTTTCGCTGTCGTTTGTCAGCGTGATCTCGTTGTCTCCTCTTTGCAGCGTGACGGGGATCGTCCGCGTGCTCCAGTTGGTAAAGCTCATCGTGTTGCGGCAATAGAAATTGCCGGTCTTTTCGCCGTTCACCTTCACGGTGACGAAGTCTTCCACCAGATCGATGTTGTAGGCGTGCGCGCCGTTTTCGCGGCCGGAAGCGTAGGTGAGCACCAGTGCGTAATCGCCGCCTTCCGGCGCGTGAACCGTCAGGTGCAGCCCGGCGTCTTCGGAAAGCCCGTCGGAATACGCCGTACCGTCCGCGTCGGTTTTTTGCGCCGCGCCGCCGAAGAGCACTGGCGCGTCCGCCGCGTTCTGCGCTTGCAGGTCAAGCGCCGCTTTCGTGACGCGGTCAAGGCGTTCGCGTTTCAGCACGCTGAGACCGCGCTGCAAAAACAGCGTGTCGCCGTCGCAAAGGTAATAGCCGTCCGCCGGCGCAACGACCCAATATTTCCAGGGGGCGAAGCTGTCCGCTTCAAACCAGATCTTCGGCGTGTCGCTGTGGGGCTTCACCAGCAGGCTGTCGAGCACATAGGTGCCGTCCTTGTGCGAAAGCGTCAGCGTGTGGCTGCCCTTTGAAAGCTGCGCCTGCATCGTATAGGTACTTGTGTTCTCGCTGCGCACCGTGTTGGGCAGGCGGATCGTTTTTTCCATGCCGTCCAGCTGCAAAAGCACCTCGGCGTCCTTCCGCTCGAGGTCGCTGCGGCCGTCCTTATCCTTGCCGTAGATCAGCGTCAGATCGTAAACGCCGCCCCTGTCAACCGTGAACGGGAGAGACACGCCGTCGCCCGGACGCTCAAAGCCGCCGCACATGCCCTGCAGGCTCCCCGTGGTCGCATAGGCGCTGTCATAGGTGTAGGCTGCGCCGTGCAGGGTGCCGTCTTCAAACTCAAAGCGCGTCAGCCGCGCGTCGTCAACGCTTTTCGCGGGGCGCTTGCCGTCCGCCGAGATCGTGACCAGATACGCCGCATTCTTGTCCCTGTCGCGCAGCGGCACCGTCAGGCGGCCTCCGGCGGCGCGGGCCGTATAGGACGCCGTGACCTCCGGCGCGCAGACCGGACCGCCGAGCCCCTGATAGGTCACCTTTTCAATCTCCACGCGCAACAGCCTGCCTTTGAGCGCGGTCTTGTTGAGATGCGTGAACCGCAGCCGCTGGTCGCGGTCGGCGCCGCTCAGCAGGAGCCGGATCTCATCTTTCGTTTCGTTAGCGGCGGCAAGGCCGAAGACCGCCAGCTTCTTATAGTTGAGAAAGCTGCTTTCGTCGCGGATCGTTTTTTCGGAATAGGCGGGGAGCCCCTGCTTTACGCCGAGGCGCGTTTTGCCCATCTGCGCGTACCAGCGGTAGACCCACCAGGCGCTGTTGGGCGTCGTCCGGTCGGCGCAGGTGTTGCTCAGATTGTCGGCCAGCAGCCAGTAGGCCTGGTCGCCGAACACGCCGCTTTCTTCAATCACGCTGATATACTTCGCCGCGGCGTTGGGGTCGCCGTTTTCCTCCATCATGCCGTATTCGTTCACGACGACGGGCGTCGCCTCGTCAATGCCGAGGCCGCGTTCGATCTCGTGCAGTGCGTCCGTGTGGCGGTTCCATTCAAAGATCGACCGCCCGTTCAGCTCATGATAGACGATCACGTCCGGCACGCAGCCGTGCGCCTTCGTATAGGCGAGGAATTCCGCCATCGTGCCGCGGTCAAAGCCGCAGTAGGCGGGACCGGCGAGCTTCGCGGCCGGGTATACGGCGCGGATGCGTTCGGCCGTCTGCGCCCAGGCTTCATAGAACGCCTGCCGCCCGGCGTCGTCAAAGACGTTCCGGCCGTCCGTCCGCGTGCCGAACCAGACGGCGTTGTCGCTTTCGTTGAACGGACAGAACACCAGCTTGTCAAAATAATCGCACCCGCGGTAGCGCTCCAGCGCTTCGTCCAGCAGGGGATAGTAGACGTTTTCCAGATAGGCGCGCCAGTCGTAGGCGCCGGCGTCCTTCTGCGCGGTAACGGCCGCTTCGTCATAATACCACGTGGGATACATGTCCTGCAGATAGACGATCAGGTATTGCAGATCGTCCGTGTTGACCTGCGGCGCAATATGCGCAACGTCGCCCACGGGGTGCTGCAGGCCGCCCGCCGTTTTGGCCGACATGGTGGTGATGTGCAGGCTGTCGGTGATCTCACGCGACGGCACGCCTTCCTCCGCAACGCCGTAGAGGAACCCGGCCGCGCCGCCGGTGCGCGGGCCGGCGTTCTGCGCCGCGTCCACGGTCAGCGACGGGCAGAACAGGGCGCTCAGAAAGAACAGCGCGTTGATCAGGGCAATCAGAATCGCTTGCATGAATACCGCCTCCTTTTGTCTTTTTCATTATAACATGCCGGCCCCCGAATTGCAAACCCCTTGTATAAACGCCCCTTTCTTCGTCAAAACTGCCCACAAAGACTGAAGAAACGCCGGAAATAGGGGAGAAAACCAACAAAAATCCCGCAATGCCGCGTTTCCTTTGAAAAGGCGCTTGACAAATGGAAAAAAATCATGTAAAATACTCGGGCGTGTGGGATAACTGCGCCCAAATTTACGCGGTTACCGCCATACAGTATTCTGTCAGAAAGGAGATGCTTTCCACTTGCCGACCTTTAACCAGTTAGTTCGCAACGGCAGAGAAACCCTCGTCAAAAAGCCGAAGGCGCCCGCTCTTCTGAAAGGACTCAACTCCAAGAAGAACGTGATGACGGATCACAATTCTCCGCAAAAGCGCGGCGTGTGCACAGCAGTGAAGACCGCAACCCCCAAGAAGCCGAACTCCGCGCTTCGTAAGATCGCCCGTGTGCGTCTCACCAACGGGATCGAAGTTTCCGCTTATATCCCCGGCGTGGGTCACAACCTGCAGGAACACTCTGTTGTCCTCATCCGCGGCGGCCGTGTTAAGGACCTTCCCGGTGTGCGTTACCACATCGTGCGCGGCACCCTCGATACGCAGGGCGTCAGCGGAAGAATGCAGGCCCGTTCCAAGTACGGCGCCAAGCGTCCGAAGGCTGCCAAGAAATAATCGTTTCAAAACGGTTATTGCGACCTGTTCTTAATGTGAGTTAAGAACGAAAAAGAACTGACAAATCTTCTTGCACCCCTGACGAAAGTCAGATGCAGTGTATATATTACGGATATATGCCTCGCATTGGTGCCGACGGGAATTTGTCACTCGAGTACCTATGATATCATTACTATGAAGGAGGGAAGCGCAGTGCCAAGAAGAGGCCAGATTGCAAAACGAGATGTTTTGCCCGATCCGCTTTACAATTCAAAGCTTGTAACACGGCTCATCAACAGTGTTATGTATGATGGTAAGAAGGGCGTCGCACAGAAAATCGTCTACGACGCATTCGATATCATCAAAGAAAAGACAGGCAAGGAACCCCTCGAGGTGTTCCAGAACGCAATGGAAAACGTCATGCCTGTGCTGGAGGTCAAGGCGCGCCGCGTCGGCGGTTCGACTTACCAGGTGCCCATTGAAGTCCGTCCCGAAAGAAGACAGACGCTGGGCCTTCGCTGGATCACCCTTTATGCCCGTTCCCGTTCGGAACGTACCATGAAGGAACGTCTTGCCAACGAGATCATGGACGCCGTGAACGAAACCGGTTCCGCGTTCAAGAAGCGTGAAGACACCCACAAGATGGCAGAAGCCAACAAGGCTTTCGCCCACTTCAGATGGTGATCGGAACGATTTTTGTGTTATTCCGTTATTCAAACAAAGACATCGGATGGAGGTAGCGTATGCCAAGACAGGTATCTCTTGAAATGACGAGAAACATCGGCATCATGGCCCACATCGATGCCGGCAAAACAACAACGACCGAGCGTATCCTGTTCTATACGGGAAAAACGCACAAAATCGGCGAAACACACGACGGTGCGGCCACCATGGACTGGATGGCGCAGGAGCAGGAGCGCGGCATCACGATCACGTCCGCCGCAACGACCTGCTTCTGGAAGGATCACCGCATCAACATCATTGATACGCCGGGGCACGTGGATTTCACCGTTGAGGTGGAGCGTTCCCTGCGCGTGCTCGACGGCAGCGTCACCGTGCTTTGCGCAAAGGGCGGCGTGGAGCCCCAGAGCGAGACCGTCTGGAGACAGGCCGACAAATACCGTGTTCCCCGTATGGTCTATATCAACAAGATGGACATCATGGGCGCGGACTTCTTCCACGTGCTGGAAATGATGAAGGACCGCCTGAAGTGCAACGCCGTTCCCATTCAGCTTCCCATCGGCGCCGAAGCCGATTTCAAGGGCATCATCGACCTGGTCCGCATGCGTGCGGAGGTCTATTATGACGACATGGGTCTTGACGTCCGCGACGAGGATATCCCCGCCGATCTGATGGATCTGGCGCAGGAATATCATGACGCGCTGGTGGAAGCCGTTGCCGAGCAGGATGAAGATCTGATGGAAAAATTCTTCGAAGGCGAAGAACTGACCGTCGACGAGATCAAAAAATGCATCCGCAAGGCTACGATCAACAACCAGATGGTGCCGGTCTGCTGCGGCACGTCCTACCGCAACAAGGGCGTGCAGCTGCTGCTGGACGCGGTGATCGATTTCATGCCGTCTCCGGTCGACGTCCCCGCCATTGAGGGCGTGAACCCCAAAACGGACAAGGAAGAGAACCGCCCGTCCTCCGACAGCGCACCGTTTTCGGCCCTTGCGTTCAAGATTGCGACCGACCCCTACGTCGGCAAGCTTTGCTTCTTCCGCGTCTATTCCGGCACGGTGAACGCAGGCTCCACGGTCTATAACTCCGTGAAGCAGCAGAACGAACGCTTCGGCCGCATCCTGCAGATGCACGCGAACCACCGCCAGGATATCGAGACCGTCTATGCGGGCGACATCGCCGCCGCGGTCGGTCTGAAGAACACCACCACCGGCGACACGCTTTGCGACGCAAAGCACCCGATCATTCTGGAATCGATGGAATTCCCCGATCCCGTCATCCGCGTGGCCATTGAACCGAAGACCAAGGCCGGCCAGGAAAAAATGGGCATCGCCCTGCAGAAGCTGGCCGAAGAGGATCCCACGTTCAAGTGCTACACCGACGAGGAAACGGGCCAGACCATCATCGCCGGCATGGGCGAGCTCCATCTGGAGATCATCGTCGACCGTATGCTGCGCGAGTTCAAGGTGGAAGCCAACGTCGGCAAACCGCAGGTTGCCTACCGCGAGACCATCACCCGTCCGGCGGACGAAGACTGCAAATATTCGCGTCAGTCCGGCGGCCGCGGCCAGTACGGTCACGTGAAGATCAAAATCGAGCCGAACCCCGAAAAGGGCTATGAGTTTGTCAACGCCATCGTCGGCGGCGCCATCCCCAAGGAATATATTCCCGCGGTGGAGGCCGGTATCAAGGGCGCGATGCTCTCCGGTACGCTGGCCGGCTACAATGTGGTCGACGTCAAGGTAACCCTTTACGACGGCTCCTATCATGAGGTCGACTCGTCCGAAATGGCGTTCAAGATCGCCGGCTCCATGGCGTTCAAGAACGCGATGCGCAAGGCGGCGCCGGTTCTGATGGAACCGATGATGAAGGTGGCCGTGATCACGCCCGACGAATACATGGGCGACGTGATCGGCGACATCAACTCCCGCCGCGGCGTCATGCAGGGCATGGAGGCAAGACTCGGCGCAACGCAGATCAACGCGTTCATCCCCCTGGCCAACATGTTCGGCTACGCCACCGACCTGCGCTCCAAGACGCAGGGCCGCGCGCAGTATTCGATGGAACCCAGCCACTATGTGGAGGTCCCGAAGAACATTGCCGAGGGCATTGTGACCGAAAGATCGAAGAGAGACTAAATTTTCTCAAAATACTCTTGCATTTCTGTTCTATTCTTGATAGAATAGTGGCAATGCAGCTTTTATGCAACGCAATAATTTTAATTGTCAATTATAAGGAGGAAATTCCCAATGGCAAAGCAAAAGTTTGAAAGAACCAAACCCCACGTAAACATCGGCACCATCGGCCACGTTGACCATGGTAAGACCACCCTGACCGCTGCGATCACCAAGACCCTTGCCATGAAGGGCGGCGCTGCTTTCGTCGATTACGCCAACATCGATAAGGCTCCCGAAGAAAGAGAACGCGGTATCACCATCAACACCGCTCACGTGGAATATGAGACGGCCACCCGTCACTATGCGCACGTGGACTGCCCGGGCCATGCCGACTATATCAAGAACATGATCACCGGCGCTGCGCAGATGGACGGCGCGATCCTTGTTATCGCTGCGACCGACGGCCCGATGGCTCAGACGAAAGAACACCTTCTGCTTGCCCGCCAGGTTGGCGTGCCCTACATCATCGTTTTCCTGAACAAGGTTGACCAGGTTGACGACGACGAGCTCCTTGAGCTGGTTGAGATGGAAGTCCGCGAGACCCTCGACGAGTACGAATTCCCCGGCGACGACACCCCGATCATCAAGGGTTCCGCGCTGAAGGCCCTCGAATATGACGGCGGCGACGTGAACGCCCCCGAAATCGCCTGCATCTGGGAACTCATGGATGCTGTCGATAGCTATATCCCGACTCCGGACCGTAAGGCTGACCTTCCGTTCCTGATGCCCGTCGAAGACGTCTTCACCATCACCGGCCGCGGCACCGTCGCCACCGGCAGAGTGGAAAGAGGCCAGCTGAAGACCGGCGAAGAAGTGGAAATCGTTGGTTTGACCGATGAAAAGAGAAAGACCGTCTGCACCGGTATCGAAATGTTCCGCAAGATCCTCGACTATGCCGAGGCCGGCGACAACATCGGCTGCCTGCTGCGCGGCGTTCAGAGAACCGAAATCGAACGCGGCCAGGTGCTTGCGAAGCCCGGTTCGATCCATCCCCACACCAAGTTCAAGGGCCAGGTTTACGTCCTGACCAAGGATGAAGGCGGCCGTCATACCCCGTTCTTCAACAACTATCGTCCGCAGTTCTATTTCCGCACCACCGACGTGACCGGCGTTATCTCCCTGCCCGAAGGCACCGAGATGTGCATGCCCGGCGACAACGTCGAGATGAACGTGGAACTGATCACCGAGATCGCGATCGAAGAAGGCCTTCGTTTCGCCATCCGTGAAGGCGGCCGTACCGTCGGTTCGGGCGTTGTCACTGCGATCAACGAATAATTTCGCCTGAATAAAAAGAAGCTCCCGCGGGAGCTTCTTTTTTCATGCGGAATGCGGAATGACGCGTGGGAACCGCTCCGTGGCGGCAACTGTTCATCCGCGAAGAAGACGCGCAGGGGCGGCCGGCGGCCGCCCTGTACGGCATCCTCAGAAATTGAACGAGTTGTAACCCCAGTGGTCGATCTCCTCATACTTGACGTAGATCTCTTCGCCGCCGATGCCGAGCGTGCCGGAAAGGATCCCGCAGATCTCTTTCGTCATCCGGTCATACTGGTCCTCGCTCGCCTTGCCGAAGAGTTCCACCTCCGCCAGCGCCATCGGCTCGGTGTTTTCGCCGCGGAACCACAGGCGGCGGTTGTCTTCGATCTCCACCATCAGCCAGGCCTCGCTCTTGCCGAGCGCCGTGATGGCCGTGCCGAGCGCGGTCTTGAGTTCGGTCTCCTGCTGCGGCGTCACAGCTTTGGACGTTTTGATATTGATATAGGGCATGGTTGCTTCCTCCTTCTTGATATTGCAATCATTCTACCACATTTTTGCGCAAAAATCCATAGATTCCGGCGCTTTTCTTTTCTTTGTCGATTGACCTTTTCGGGAATCTATAGTATAATATATCGGTATGATCATATTCTAAATCCATTGTCATACGAAAGGAGACAAAATCCGTTATGGATGACCCCGGAAGTTTAATCTTCAAACTGATCCTGTTATTTGTTCTGATCCTGATCAACGCCTTCTTTGCCATGAGCGAAATCGCGATCATTTCGCTCAATGACAATATGATCGACAAGCTGGCGGAGGAAGGCCACAAGAAAGCGAAGAAGGTCAAAAAGCTGACCGATAACCCGTCGAACTTTCTTTCCACCATCCAGATCGGCGTCACGCTGGCCGGCTTTCTGACGTCCGCGTCCGCGGCGACCAACTTTGCCGCCATGCTGACCGGCGCCATTGAAAAGCTCGGCACCGGGATTCCGACCTCGGTGATCAAGGGCGCGTCCGTGGTGCTGATCACGATCATCATCTCCTATTTCTCGCTGGTGCTCGGCGAGCTCGCGCCCAAGCGCATCGCCATGCAGAAGAGCGAAAAGATCGCCTATGCCGTTTCCGGCTTCCTGCTGGTGTTCAAAAAGCTGATGACGCCGTTCGTCAAGGTGCTGTCCGGCTCCACCAACCTCGTGGTGCGCATGCTCGGGCTGGACCCCAACGCGAATGAAGAGGTCGTGACCGAAGAGGAAATCCGCATGATGGTGGACGTCGGCCAGGAAAAGGGCGTGATCGAAGACCAGCAGAAGGAAATGATCGACAACATCTTTGATTTCGACGACATCGACGTGTCCGACATCATGACCCACCGTACCGACATGATCGCGGTGGAGGATACCGATACGCTCAAGGACGTGGTCAAGGAAGCCATTGAAGGCGGCGTGTCGCGCATCCCCGTGTTCCACGAGGACCCCGACAACATCATCGGCATCGTGTATATCAAGGACCTGCTCAAGTATATCTCCTCGTCGCTGCCGAAGGACATGGGGCCCAAGGACGTGATGCGCAAGGCGTACTACGTGCCGTTTTCCAAAAACTGCGGCGAGCTGTTCAACGAGATGTGCGAAAAACGCATCCAGATGGCGGTCGTTGTGGATGAATACGGCGGCACGGCGGGCATCGTGACGATGGAAGACCTGCTTGAAGCAATCGTCGGCAACATTCAGGACGAGTATGACAACGAGGACGAAGAAATCGTGGAGGTGGACGACAACCTGTTCACGATTGACGGCACCACCGCCATTGAAGAGGTCAACGAGCTGGTGGACGACGTGATTCCGGAAGGGGACTATGAAACGCTCGGCGGCTTCATCATCAGCCAGCTCGGCTATCTGCCCAAGAACGGCGACATGAGCGTGGTGGAATTCGAAAACCTCAAGCTGACCGTGCTGAACGTGGAAGACCGCCGCATCGGCAAGGTCCGCGTGGAAGTGTTCCCGAAGGAAGCGCCGGAAGAAGATTAAGAAGCCGGATGGACAGAAACCAGAAAAAAAGAGAACAGAGCTATGATCGCTCTGTTCTTTTTTTGCACCTGACTGTGCACTGCGCACCGTGCACTGAACAAGCGGCCGCTTGTTTCAGCAAAGACCGTAGCTTTGCGCCAGCTTGCGGAAGGCGGGCAGCGCGCGCTCGATCATCTCGGGCGCCACGCAGTAGCAGATGCGCACGTAGCCGGGGAAGCCGAAGGAATCGCTCGGCACCAGCAGCAGCTCATATTGCTTTGCTCTTTCGCAGAAGGCGGCGGCGTCCGTCTCGGGGGAGCGCAGGAACAGATAGAACGCGCCGTCGGGCTTTGCCACGGAAAAGCCGTCCTCGGTGAACGCCTGCACCAGCAGGTCGCGGTTGCGCTGATAGATCGAGATATCCGATGTTTTGCCCAGACAGGCGGGCACGAGGAACTGGAACAGGCTCGGCGCGCAGACGTAGCCCAGCGCGCGGCCCGCGCCGCAGACGGCCTTATAGAGCTCGCCCGTGGGGTCGGCGCTGCGCGGCACCAGAATATATCCGATGCGGTCGCCGGGCAGAGAGAGCGATTTGCTGAACGAATAGCAGACGATCGTGTTGTCGTAATACTTCGTGAGGAACGGCACCCTGACGCCGCCGTAGACCAGCTCGCGGTAGGGCTCGTCCGAGATCAGAAAGACCGGGTGGCCGAACTGCGCCTGCTTTTCTTGGAGGAACGCGCACAGCCGCGTGACGGTCTCTTCGCTGAGCACCACGCCCGAGGGGTTGTTGGGCGAATTGACCACGATGGCCTTCACGTTCCGGTCAAAGGCGGCGTCCAGCGCGTCAAAGTCGATCTGCAGGTCGTCTTCGCGGCATTTCACCACAACCGGCTCCATGCCCGCCGCGCGGGCAAACACGTTGTATTCCGGGAAAAACGGGGCCAGCAGCACGAGCTTGTCGCCCGGCTCGGAAAGCGCCTTGAACGTGATGGAAAGCGACGCGGCGGCGCCCGCCGTCATATAGAACTCCGCGGCGGAAAACGCGGTGCCGTGGGTGCGGTTCAGATAATCCGCAATCGCCTGGCGCACGCCCTGGTCGCCCACGGCGGAGGTGTAGCCGTGCAGCACGGTCGGCTCCATGGTGTCGCACAGCCGTTTGATGGTTTCGTTCACCACCGGCGGCGCGGGGACGCTCGGGTTGCCGAGCGAAAAGTCAAACACGTTGTCCTTGCCGATGGCGGCCTTGCGCTGCCTGCCGTATTCAAAGATCTCGCGGATCACGGACGGCTGCGCGCCGAGGGCATACATTTCCCTGGAAAACATGAGATCACCTGCTCTTGCGTGGAATTTGGCTCAATTATACTATAAGAAACGGGCCGCGTCAACCGATTTCGGTTGACCAACGGAAAAAAATGTGCTAATATAAATAGAACGTTTGGATTCTGCGGAAAAACGGGAAAGGAGGGCAGCGGATGAAACAGCGCCTGAAATGGATTGCGTTCTGCGTGATGGTGCTTGCCGTCGTGGTGTTTGCCGCGTTTGCACTGGGCTACCGTCTGGACATGCTGCCCGACGTTTCGCACCCCGTGCAGCCGGCGCAGACCACGGCCCCGCGCGAGACCTTCGCCTCCGTGGAGGTCCGCGATTATCTTGCCGACGACGCCACGGTGCGCCCCGTGGGCCGCACGCTTTTCTATGACGACGTGCGCTGGTTTTCCATGTCCGGCTGCGGCGTGGAGTTCTCGTGCGTTGCCGAATGGGCCGAGGTCACGCTGACCGTGGCCCAGTCCTATGCGGTGGCCTATAACCACCGCCCGCGCGTGGCCGTGTTCGTCAACGGCACGATGACGGACGAAGCGACGCTGGATCAGGAGTTCACCACAATCCGGCTCGACCTTTCCTCGGTGGAAGGGGAGGCGGTTGTCAAGGTGATCAAGCTGACGGAATCGATGTATTCCTGCGCCGGCGTGTCGGGCATCCGCGTCTGCTCCGCCTCCTCCGTGGCGCCCACGCTGCAGCCCGATATGCTGCTGGAGTTCATCGGCGATTCCATCACCGCCGGCTACGGGCTGGACGCCCCGAACGAATGGGGCCAGTTTTCCACCCGCACCGAAAACTACATGGGCACCTATGCCTATCTGACCGGGCAGGCGCTCGGCGCCGAAAGCTATGCCATCGCCTTTTCCGGCTACGGCGTGCTCAGCGCGTTCACCGACAACGGCGTGATCCGCCCCGACTATGTGCTCTCCAAGCGCTACGACAAAACGCTGACCACGCTCATCTTGCCGCCCGAGGTCAGCGACGTCTGGACCTTTGAGCGGCCGAAGCCGACCATGATCGTCATCAACCTCGGCACGAACGACGCCTCCTATTGCTACACGGCCGACCGCCGCGCCGCCTTTGTGCAGGCCTACGTGGAGCTGCTGCGGCTGGTGCGCGGCTATAACCCCGGCGTGCCGATCATCTGCGTGCTGGGCGACATGAACAATTCCATGTTCCCCTATATTGAGCAGGCGGTCGCCCAATTCCGCAGCGAGACCGACGACACGATGGTGACCACCGCCACGCTGTCGTTTGAGATGGAACGCCTGGGCGCCACGACCAACGGCCACCCGAACCGCAATTCCAACGAGCTGGCTGCCGAAACGCTGACACGCTTCCTGTGGCAAACGGCGCTGGGCGCGGCCCAATAAAACAAAAAGAGTACGGACTGTTCCCGTACTCTTCTTTTTTGCTCTTCGCTGAATGCGATCAGCCCAGCGTCTCGTCCGTGATGCCGAACAGATCAAGCGCGCCGTTGATTCTGCGCTGGAACAGCGAAAGAATACGCGGGGCAGCGCCGTTGTTGTCATAGGCGTTGATCAGGGTGATGAGAATGTTGAAAAAGCTGTTGATTGCACTTACCATAATGATATCTCCTTATCGTGTTGTCAAAATGTGGTTTGCTTTGGCTATATCTTAACATACCGGAAAGAAAAAGGCAAGGGAAGCGCCGCAAAAAGGTTTTGTCACTTTTTGAACTTTTTGTCAACGCGTTGCCGGGATAACAAAAAAAGTCGGTTGCCCGACTCTTTGCGCAAAGATTGTCTAATTATTTGGCTGCGTCTGCAATGGCGTCAACGATCCCCATTGCGCTGTCCAGATAGGGCTTGTAGGGCGCTTCCTCTTCGCTTTTGAAGACGCCCAGACCGACAAACACTTTTGTCAGGAAGGAAATGAAAGCGTTGAAGATGGCTTTGTAATCCAGATTCTTGAGATCCATGATGGTTCCTCCTTTTCAAGATTTGAGACCAATCGGTTCATACGCCCATTCTATCACAGAAGAAGCGGAAAAACAATACTTTTCTTGAAAAAACAAAAAAGTCGGTTTCCCGACTTTTTGTGCACAAAAAATCTTAGTCTTTGAACGCGGCAACAGCTTCATCATAGATCTTCTGGCCAAGCTGTTTGTACTCGTCCAGGTCGATGCCTTCGAACTTCTTGCTGAGCTTGTCACCAAGCAGGTCACCGAGAAGCGTGCTCAGGAAAGCATAGAAAGCCTTGAAAATACCCATGTACTTATCCATTACAATATCCTCCTTATTAGATTTGGAAAAGAATTTCCATGGCCGTATTCTATCACAATGATCACAAAAATGCAAGGGGTTTGTCAAAAATAATTCAAATTTTGTTTATAAAACGGAAAAGAAAAAAGCCGCAAAGCGGCTTTATCATTTGGGCAATCAGCCGCGCGCGGCGTCGATCACGGTGTTGGCGTCCTGATAATACTGCATGAGGACGTCGGGCATTTTGCTGTCTTCACCGAAGATCTTGAGATCTTTGAACATCTGAAACAGGAAGTTCAGAATAGACGTAATCAAATCTCTGAATTTATCCATGAATGATTCCTCCTTTGAAAGAATTAAACTGAAGGGATGTCAGAAGAACAACTGGCCTTTTTAGAAAACGCTAAGAATGTTATCAATTGCTTCCCTAATAGTACCTTTTTCGCCTTCTTTGTCTTCGCCGATGTCTCTGGCAAAGTTGAAGTCGATGCGGTCACCGGTAAAGTTCCAAAGAATGAAAACCTTCGCCAGAATTCTGAACACCTCATAAAAACCGTTCTTGATCGTATTGAAATCCATTATGTTTCCTCCTTGCATATAGTTTTCTGCTTACATATCATACCATATCTCATTTGAAAATACAAGAGGTTTTTATAAAATTGAATTATTTTTGAAAAAGGCAAAACGGACAAAAGAAAAAGACCGGCGAACCGGTCTTTTTCATTTTGACTCAATTAGTCTTCGAACGCACCAGCGATTTCAGTAAGGCCGTCCTTGATAGCATCATAGTTTTCACCAGTCAGGTCGAATTCGGGTTCGTCGATCTTGAAGATCGCGAAAATCGCCTTCAGGATTTTGATGAGGTTCGAAGCGATGGTGTCGAGTTTGTCAATGTACTTGCTCATGGGGATATCCTCCTTTAAAAATAGTGTGTTGAGATCTCACTCCCACGGTCAATATTGTAACACATTGTTTACAAAAAATCAACAGTTTTTTACCGGAATACTGCACAAAAGGAACGATTCTCTTTTAGGCATTTTGACGAAAAGCACGGGGCTTTTCCACGAAAACAGCCGTCTTTTCCAATCCGGAAGATTGATTCGCTGCCGTTTTCGCCTCTTTTTGACGTCTGCAGGGCAGCTTTTGCGCCGAAAAACAGCGCCGAAGCGGTGAGCAGTCATTCAAGGGCCGAAAGAAAAACGGCCGCCGGAGCAGCCGTTCTCTTTCGGTTCCTTATTCTTCGGTTTTGCCGAGGCTACCAAGCACGTTCTTCAGCGCGTCGATCACTTTTGCGATCGTGTCGTTGTCGCTGCCGAGGGTCTTGATCAGGCCAAGGATCTGATCAACCAGCGTCTTGAGAAAATCCATACTGTATGTTCCTCCGTAAAATAGAATATGAACATCCCTGTTCACTTGCCCATATTTTAACACAGGAAAGCCGAAAAAGCAAGCAACTTCGCGAGAATTCACAGTTTGTTCGCCTTTTCATGAAACCGCCGTCAAGCGAAACACAAAGTTGACAGGGGAGGGCCTGCCGTCCCCGTCCGCGCCGGCGGATGGGGACGGGGTCATGGAGCCTGGTTGCCGCCAACCTTGCAGCGGTCGGCCCATGGCCGACTGGGGTTATGCGTTTAACCCAAGCAGCCCATGGGGCTGCCGCTACAAGCGTTTCCCGCCAACGCTGCGCGGCGGGCGGTTGCCATGCCGCCCCCATCTTTCCTCCATCCCTTTTTTGCCTTTTCCCTTGACAAATCCCCCCACAGCGTGTAGAATACTCTATGTTATAATAACAAAGGCTTTGAGAAAGAAGCGCTGCGGCTTCGGCCTTCAGAGAGTGCGCCCCACGGCTGCAAGGGCGCGCAGGCCCGTGTCCGCTGCGTGCCGCTTTTGAGCCGCCGCCGAAAGGCGTGCCGTATCCCGGCGTTAACGGGGCAAAGTGGTGCTTTTTGCACAAGCCGGGTGGTACCGTGGGCCGTCGCTCACCCCGGTGTGCAGGGGCGTCATTTATTTTTTTCTAATGGAAAGGAAGACACACACCGATGGAATGGATGGGACTCAACGAAATCCGCGAAAAGTATCTCCGGTTCTTTGAAAGCAAGGGCCACCTGCGCCTGCCGAGCTTTTCGCTGGTGCCGCAGAACGACAAGAGCCTGCTGCTGATCAACGCCGGCATGGCGCCGCTCAAGAAATACTTCACGGGCGAGCTGACCCCGCCGCGCACGCGCGTGACCACCTGCCAGAAATGCATCCGCACGCCCGATATCGAGCGCGTGGGCATCACGGCGCGCCACGGCACCTATTTTGAAATGCTGGGCAACTTCTCGTTCGGCGATTACTTCAAGCACGAGGCCTGCC
This sequence comes from Clostridiaceae bacterium, assembly GCA_016290665.1. GTDB lineage: Bacteria > Bacillota > Clostridia > Oscillospirales > Acutalibacteraceae > UBA6857. The sequence continues at coordinate 22,895 of JAEEUW010000013.1, forward strand.
CCTGGGCCTGGGAGTTTTGCACGAAGGTCATGCAGATGCCCGTGGACAAGCTCTGGGTCACGATCTATCAGGACGACGACGAAGCGTTCGACATCTGGACGAAGGAGGTCGGCGTTGCGCCCGAGCGCATCGTGCGTCTGGGCAAGGAAGACAACTTCTGGGAGCACGGCGCCGGTCCCTGCGGCCCCTGCTCCGAGATCTACTTTGACCGCGGCGAAAAATACGGCTGCGGCAGCCCGACCTGCGGCCCCGGCTGCGACTGCGACCGCTACACCGAATTCTGGAACCTGGTGTTCACCCAGTTCGACAACGACGGGGCAGGCAACTACAGCCGCCTCAAGAGCTGCAACATCGACACCGGCATGGGCCTGGAGCGTCTGGCCTGCATCATGCAGGGCGTGGACAACCTGTTTGAGGTGGACACCGTGCAGAACATCATGAAGCACGTGATCCGCATCGCCGGCATCAACTATCACGACGACCCGCAGAAGGATATCTCCCTGCGCGTCATCACCGACCATATCCGCTCCACCACGTTCATGATCGGCGACGGCGTTATGCCCTCCAACGAGGGCCGCGGCTACGTGCTGCGCCGTCTGCTGCGCCGCGCCGCGCGCCACGGCAAGCTGCTCGGCATCGACCGTACCTTCCTGTATGAGGTCTGCGAAACCGTTATCAATGAGAACAAGAACGCCTATCCGAACCTCGAGGAAAAGCACGACCTGATCGTCAAGGTCATCAGGGCCGAGGAGGAATCCTTTGCCCGCACCATCGACACCGGCATGGCGCTGCTGCGGGACCTGCTGGCTTCCATGGACGGCACGGTGCTTTCCGGCGCGGACGCCTATAAGCTGCAGGACACCTACGGCTTCCCGATCGACCTGACCAAGGAGCTGCTGCAGGAAAAGGGCTACACCGTGGACGAGGACGCCTTCCGCGCGCTGGTCAAAGAGAACCGCGAACGCACCCGCGCCGCCCGCAAGGACGCCGGCGCGGAGGCCTGGAAGGGCGGCGGCGCCGCGCTGAAGGACCTGCCCGCCACGGCCTTCTGCGGCTATGAAACGCTGCGGTGCGACGGCACGATCCTCGCCGTGCTGATGGACGGCGAACGCGCCGAAGGCGTGGGCCGCGACGACGAAGCCGCGCTGATTCTGGACGCCACGCCCTTCTATGGCGAAAGCGGCGGCCAGGTCGGCGACAAGGGCACGATCGCCGCGGGCGATGCGGTCTTCACCGTGCAGTCCGTTACCAGAACGGCCGACGGTCTGTTTTTGCACCACGGCGTCTTGACGGCGGGCGACGACCTTGCCGTGGGCGACAGAGTGACCGCGTCCGTGAACAAAGAGAGCCGCGACGCGACCAGACGCAACCACACGGCTGCCCATCTGCTGCAGGCTGCTTTGCGGCAGGTGCTCGGCTCCCACGTGGAGCAGGCCGGCCAGCTCGTGGACGCGCACGTCATGCGCTTCGATTTCGTCCACTTCTCGGCCATGACGGGCGAAGAGCTCCGGAAGGTGGAGACCATCGTCAACGAAAAGATCCTCGAAGCGATTCCGGTGGAAACGCGCGAAATGCCGATCGAGGAGGCCAAGGCCATGGGCGCCATGGCTTTGTTCAGCGAAAAATACGGCGACGTGGTGCGCGTGGTCCGGGCGGGCGATTTCTCCGTTGAGCTCTGCGGCGGCACCCACGCCGAAAATACGGGCAATCTGGGCCTGTTCAAGATCGTGTCGGAATCCTCGGTCGCCGCGGGCGTGCGCCGCATCGAGGCCGTGACCGGCCTCAACGCGCTGCAGTATGTGAACGACGCGCTCGGAACCATCGACGACGCGGCCGCCGCGCTCAAGATCGCCAACGGCAAGGAGCTGGTCTCCCGCGCCGCGGGCGTGATGGCGGAGCTGAAGGCGAAGGACCGCGAAATTGAAAAGCTCTCCGGCCAGATCGCTTCTGCCAAGGCGCAGAGCATGCTTGACAGCGTGACCGAGGTCGGCGCCGTGAAGCTCGTGACCGCCTTCCTTGCCGATACCACGGTGGACGAGCTGCGCAAAATGTGCGACCTTGTCAAGAGCAAGGGCGACGATTACGTCGGCGTGATCGGCGGCGTCCAGAAGGCCAAGGGCAGCGGGAACATCTGCGTCTGCTGCGGCAAGGCGGCGATTGCCGCGGGCGCCCACGCGGGCAACCTGGCCCGCGCCGCGGCCCAAAGAGCCGGCGGCTCCGGCGGCGGCAAGCCCGACATGGCCATGGCCGGCGCCAAGAACATCGACATGCTGCCCGAGGCGGTGAACGCCGCCGCGGCGCTGCTGAAAGATATGCTGCATTAAGGAGGAACGAAGATGAACGATTGTATTTTCTGCAAGATCGCGTCCGGCGAGATCCCGTCGACCAAGGTCTATGAGGACGACACCGTGCTCGGCTTCAAGGACCTGTCGCCTCAGGCACCGGTCCACGTGCTGCTGATCCCGAAGACGCACATCACGTCCGTTGACGACGTCACGCCCGAAAACAGCGCCGTGGTGGCCCATATCTTTGAGGTCGCGGCAAAGCTGGCCAAGGAGTTCGGCCTTTCGAACGGCTACCGCATCGTTACCAACTGCGGCGAGGACGGCGGCCAGACCGTGAAGCACCTGCATTTCCACATGATGGGCGGCCGTGCGTTCGGCTGGCCGGCAGGTTAAACCGATCGTTGTCCAACATCAGCTTTTTTCAATAAAGAAGGAGTGTGCATTATGAAGACTTACAAAATGACCATCGCCGGATTGGAACGCGAACTGCCCATCTGCGAAGTCAACGAGCATCTGGACATTGCCGGCTTCGTCATCTTCGGCGACGTGGAGATTACGGTTGCGGCGGCAAAGGCGCTCTTGGAAAAGTGCCCGGCCTTCGATTACATCGTGACCCCGGAGGCCAAGAGCATCCCCCTTGCCTATGAAATGGCAAAGCAGAGCGGCAAGCCCTACTTTGTCTGCCGCAAGGGCCCGAAGCTCTATATGACGAATCCCGTTTCGGTCAACGTGCGTTCCATTACCACCGCCAAGGTGCAGACCGTCTATCTGGACGGCGCCGAGGGCGATAAGCTGCGCGGCAAGCGCGTGCTGATCGTGGACGACGTGATTTCCACAGGGGAATCGCTGGCCGCCGTCAACAAGCTGGTCCGGCAGTTCGACGCCGACGTCGTCGGTCAGGCCGCCGTGCTCGCCGAAGGCGACGCCGCCAAGCGCGACGACATCATCTTTCTGGAAGAGCTGCCCCTGTTCTTCAAATGAGCCGCAGGCCGGAGCGATCGAGCGTCGCTTCGGCCCGCTTGGTTCCGCCTGAAAGGAGAGAGCTATGACCCGTCCGTTTGCCGTCTGCGGCCTGACGCTGTTCTTTGTCATGCTTGCGCTGTCGTTTCTGCCCGGCGTCCGGTACGCCGCCGCGGCGGGCGCGGTCTTCTTCGTGCTGCTTGTGTGCGGCCTTTTGCACCGGAAAAGCCGAAAAGCCGGCTATCTGCCGTTCGCGTGCTGCGGCGCGCTTCTGGGGTGTCTGCTTCTGATCGCGTTCTGCACGCTGCAGCAGCAGCCGGCGCTTTCCTTCGTGCGGACCCGCGACGTGCTCGTCTGCGAAGCGCGCGATTATCCCAGGCCGAACAGCCGCGGCAACCGCCTGCTCGTTACGGCGAAGGTGACGCTGGAGGACGGCACGCGGGTGCCGGGCTGCGTGCAGCTTTCGCTGCCGCGCCACGAGACGGACGCCTGCAACTTTGCGTCGGACGTTGAGCCGGGTGATACGATCCGCTTCACGGGGCCGCTCTATGCCTTGGGCGGTGACAACGCTTCGGTCGTTCGCTCGTTCCAAAGCCGGTCGCTGTTTCTGGGCAGCTATCCGGTTTTGAACGGCTCACTGCAAAAGAACGCGCGCCCTTCGCCCTACATGCGTCTGCTTCGGCTGCGCAAGGACATGATCCGCACGCTGCAGCGCTCGTTCCTGCCGGATCAGGCGAGCCTGCTCACCGCCGTTTTGTTCGGCGACAAAAGCCAGATGTCCGATGCGCTCTACGACGCCTTTCGCCGGGCCGGCGCCGCGCACATCATGGCGGTGTCCGGCATGCATCTGTCGGCGTGGGTCTTTTTCCTGCTCTGGCTTTGGAAAAAGCGCACCCGAAACCTGCAAACGGCGGGCGGGGTGCTGCTGCTCGTGGTTCTTGCAGTCATGGCGCTGGCGGGCTTCAGCGGATCCGTGCTGCGCGCCGGGCTGATGATGGGCGTCTATCTGGTCGGCCTGCTTTTGCGCAGACGGCCTGACGGGCTCAACTCGCTCGGCTTTGCCGCGCTGGTCATCCTCTGCGTGCGCCCGGGCTTCTGCATGCACGTCGGGTTTATTCTCTCGGTGCTTTCCACGCTGGCGATCCTGACGTTCGCACTGCCGATCACGCAGCAGATCGACCGCGTGATCACCCGAAGGGTCCGTACGCAGCCGCTTGACCGCTGGCTGAGCGCCGCCGCGGCCTCGGTTTGCATCAGCGTCTGCGTCACGGTCGTCACGCTGCCGGTTCAGATCGCCTCGTTCGGCGCGGTGTCGCTCGTCACGGTGCTGACCAACCTGTTGCTGCTGCCGTTTTTGCTGCCGCTGCTGCTTCTTGGGGGTCTGTTCCTTTTGCTGCACGCCGTCCCCGTGCTCGGAACGGTGCTCCGGTTCCTGTGCGAGGGTGTGGCGCGCTACTGCATCCGGATCGCCAAAACGATGGCCGCGCTGCCGTACGCCTCGCTGACGCTGCCGAAATCCGCCGCCGTCTGGGCGGCCGTGTTGACGGCCGCGTTCTGCCTGGCGTTTCTGGCGCTCCGCCTGAAAAAGCGCAGGCTTGACCTTTTTGAAGATTTCAGTATAATATAAAAGAGTTTTCTTTCAACGGAAAGAGGTGAGCGAGAATGGCCGTGTTCGACGAAAAGGCGCTGCGGGCGCATCTGAAAGAAAAGACCTTCCTGCCGTGCTATCTGTTTGTGGGCGAGGAGGATTACCTCAAGCGCCTGTATGCCGACAGAATCGCCGATTCCGCGACGGACAGGGCGTTCGCCTCGTTCAACGTGGAGCGGTTCGACGGCAAAAACCTCGACCTGCGCGACGTGTTCGACCATGCGTCGGTGCTGCCGATGATGGGGGAGCGCCGCGTAATCATTGTGGACGACATGAAGCTCGACCCGCTTTCGGCGCGCGACGAAGCGCTGCTGAAGGACGGCCTGCCGGGCGTGCCCGACACCACGGTGCTGCTGTTCCTGCAGACGCTCAATCCCGTTTCCAAAAAAACGGGCAAAAAAGTCCGCGACCTGTTCCAGCAATACGGCGCGGTGTGCGAGCTCAACAAACGCACCGGGCAGGAGCTTTACCGGCCCCTGATCGCTTCGGCCGGAAAGCAGGGCTGCACGCTGTCGCCCGCCATGGCGCAGTATCTCGTTTCGTGCGTGGGCGACGATTTCCACGTGCTGATTCAGGAACTCGCCAAGGTCTGCGCCTATGCGCAGGGCGAGATCACAAAAGCGCATATCGACGCCGTGGCCACCAAAACGCTGGACGCCAAGGTCTATGCGCTGGCCCGCGCCCTGCTGCAGCATGATTTCGACAAGGCCTACGCCGTGCTGGACACGCTGGTGCAGCTGCGCACGGAGCCCTATTACATCCTCGGCGCGCTGAACGGCACCTACATCGACCTCTACCGCGCCAAAACGGCCATGACCTGCAGCGGCAGCACAGCATCCCTCGGCGCCGCCTATTCCTATAAGGGCCGCGAATTCGCGCTGAACAACGCCGTGCGCGACAGCCGCAGCCTCACGCTGCCCCAGCTGCGGCAAAGCCTTGCCGTTTTGCTGGACGCCGACCGGCGGCTCAAGAGCACGGGCGAAAACGGCGTGCTGGTGATCGAACAGCTGCTGGTGCGGCTGCTTCTGATCGCGAATGGGGAACGCGTATGATCAAACTGAAACAAGCCGTGATCGTCGAAGGCAGATATGACAAGATCAAGCTGTCGAATCTGCTTGACGCGCTGATTCTGACCACCGACGGCTTCGGCATATTCAAAGACAAAGAAAAACAGACCTTTCTGCGCCGGCTGGCGCGGGAACAGGGCCTGATTATTCTGACCGACAGCGACTCTGCGGGCTTTCTGATCCGCAACTTTTTGCAGTCCGCGCTGCCGCCGGAGCAGATCACGCACGTCTATATTCCCGATCTGTTCGGCAAGGAGAAGCGCAAGCGCGCCCCCGGCAAGGAGGGCAAGCTCGGCGTGGAGGGCGTCAGCGAGCAGGTGCTGCTGGAGGCGTTCGCCCGCGCCGGCGTCACGGCGGACAGGAGCGACGCGGCCCCGGCGCAGCGGCTGACAACGGCGGATCTGTTTGCGCTGGGTCTTTCCGGCAAGCCCGACAGCGCGGCGAAGCGCAGGGCGCTGCTGCAGAAGCTGGCGCTGCCCGAGCGGCTTTCCGCCTCCGCGCTGCTGCGGGTGCTGAACGGTTATGTGACAAAAGAGCAATTTGAAACGGCTTTGAAGGAGATCGGACTATGAGAATCGGACACGGCTATGACGTTCACCGGCTGGTGCCGGACCGCAAGCTGATCCTCGGCGGAACGGAGATCCCGTATGAAAAGGGTCTGCTCGGCCATTCCGACGCGGACGTGCTGCTGCACGCAATCGCCGACGCGCTGCTGGGCGCAGCTGCCCTGGGCGACATCGGCCTGCATTTTCCCGACAGCGATCCGCGCTTTGCGGGGGCAGACAGCGCCGCGCTGCTGCGCGAGGTCTGCGCGCTTGTGCGCGGGAACGGCTATGAGATCGAAAACATCGACGCCACCGTGCTTTGTCAGGCGCCGAAGCTGCGGCCGTTCATCGACCGTATGCGGCAGAATATTGCCGCCGCGTGCGGCGTCGGGGTCGGACGGGTGAGCGTCAAGGCGACCACCGAAGAGGGCCTCGGCTTCACAGGCGCCGGCGAGGGGATTGCCGCGCACGCCGTGACGCTGCTGCGGGAGGAACTGGTATGAGAATCCGCAAAGCGACGAAGGCGGATATTCCGCAGATTCTGCGCCTGCTGGTGCAGGTCAACATGATCCACCACAACGGGCGGCCGGATATCTTCAAGGGGCCCGCGACGAAGTTTGACGAGGCGCAGCTTTGCGCGCTGCTGAAGGACGAAACGCGCCCCGTTTTTGTCTGCGCCGAAAACGACGAGGTGCTCGGTTATGCGTTCTGCGAGCTGCGCGCAACGCCCGACGGTCCGATGCTGGTCGGACAGACCACGCTGTTCGTCAACGATCTTTGCGTGGACGAGACCGCGCGCGGGCGGGGCGTCGGCCGGGCGCTGATGCACCATGTTGCCGAGCTGGCAAGGAAAACCGGCTGCCGCAGCGTGACGCTCAACGTCTGGGCGTGCAACGAGGGCGCGCGCCGGTTCTATGAAGCGCTCGGCATGCAGGAGCGGCTTCGGGTCATGGAACTGCCGCTGTGACCCATTTGCATTTTTCAGGAGGATACCGAACATGAAAAAACTGCTTTCCCTTTTCCTGGCGCTGTGTCTGCTGCTGACCGTCACGGTCCCGGCCTTCGCCGCTGAGGAAAAGCCCCGCCCGATGATCTATATCGAGGGGCAGGGCATCTATCTGTATACGGACGACGGCACCATGGTCTATGACCTGGGCATCAACATCTTGGACCGGATGAAGCCGCGCATCAAGGACTTTGTCAAATATGCGCTGCTCAACGCGGTCACGGGCAACTCCAAGCCGTTCTGCGACCTGATGTATGACACGGTCGTGCCCGCCTATGAGGCGGAAAAGCTCGGCAAGGACGGCATGCCCCGCGACGGGTCGCACGTGCACCCGAGCAACATGTGGCGCGGGCAGGGCAAGCTCGACAACATCCGCACGACGATCCCGATGACCGGGGGCAGAAGCTATCCCGTTTTCCGCTGGCATTACGACTGGCGGCTGTCGCCGATCACGCTGGCGGATGAGCTGCACGATCTGATCGAAGCCGTTCTGCAGGATACGGGCGCTTCCAGCGTCGATCTTTCGTCGCGCTGCATTTCCACCAACATCGTCTATGCCTATCTGTATAAATATGGCCCCGACAAGGTGAACAGCAGCACCTTCTATGCGTCTGCGCTGCACGGCATCGGCGCCGCGAACGCGCTGTTCACCGGCAACGTCGTGATCGACCCCGACGCTGCGGAGCGTTTTCTGACCTTCTACCGCGACTGGAACGACCTCGTGATCCGCGACGAGCCGACCACGGACCTGATCTTTTCGCTGGTCTATCTCGCCAACAGGATGAAGCTGCTGGGGCTCGGCGTCGACGTCATCACAAAGGCCTTCGACCGGATGAAGAGCGACGTGCTCGTGCGCATCCTGCGCGATTCGTTCGCCACCTATCCCGGCTATTGGTCCATGGTCTCCGCCGATCAGTATGAGACCGCGCGCAGTTTCGTGTTCGGCGACGCCGGAGAGGAATGGGAAGGCCTTTTGGAAAAGATCGACGCCTACCATGCCATGCAAACGCAGATGGACGACTATCTGCGCTCCGTCAGCGATCGGGTGCGCATCGGCGTGGTTGCAAAATACGGGTTCCCGAACTATCCGTTGTCGGAGGATGCGGCGGAGGAGAGCGACGGCTATGTGGCAACGCGCTTTGCCTCGCTGGGCGCCGTCTGTGCCGACACGGACAAGACGCTGTCCGACAGCTATATCCGCGCCGCCGTGCAGAACGGCAGGGGACGGTATCTGTCGCCCGACTGCAAGATCGACGCCTCCGCTTCGCTGTTCCCCGAAACGACGTGGTTCGTCAAGGACCTCTACCACACCTATTTCCCCGACTGCGTCAATGATCTGCTGGTCGCGTTTGCCGTCAGCGACGGCATGACGGTGGACAGCGATCCCGCGTTTACCCGCTATCTCCAGTTTGAAGCGACCAACGACGCGGGCTCCGATTACACGACGGGCACGCTGACGCCGATTCGCTCCATGGCGGATACCCACGACGGCAGCGAAGCCTACCGCCGCACCTTCCTGGACGTGCTGCGCGACTTCTTCCGGGCCCTCGGCGCTTTGCTGAAAGGTCTGTTCCGGCGGTAAAACGGCAAAAAAGAACGGGTCTGTCGGAGTATAACTGGTTGAAACTATACGCAAAAAGAAGACGCCTTCCGCGGCTGAGTCGCCGCTGAAAGCGTCTTTTCTTTCTTGTTTACCGCAGGCCTCGTGCGGACGGCTGCCGACTTTTGCCGCAGCCCTGCGCCGCTGTGCTCAGTTGGAAAGATACTGTGCGCAGTAGTTCGACACCGCTTCGCTGTATTCCGAGCTTTGCATGAGGTCGATCTTGAAGCTGTGGTCGGAGTTCGGGAAGCTCACAAGCGTATGGGCAACGCCGTTGCGGGCCAGCGAGGCTTCCAGCGCCTGCAGGTTGGCGTAGGGAACCTGCGCGTCGTTTACCGCATAAGCGGCGATGGTCGGCGTTTTGCCGAAGACGCGCGCCTTGTCGAGCACGTTGACGGGCGAAACGGAGGCGGAAGCGTTCTTGGCGGAATCGGTGTTGTTTTCAAACCCTGCGGCGGTCAGCTTCAGGCCGGAGAGAGCGCCCACAAGCGCGGCAAAATCGGCGGCGGAGTAGATGTTCTTCCAAAGGTCATAGGACAGATCGGCCGGCGCGCCCTTGACCGCAACAAACTGGGGCGTCAGCGTGGTGTAGGCCGCGTAGCCGTAGGCGTACATCAGCGCGTAATAGCCGCCCGCGCCGTTGCCCGAAAGCGCCAGCTTTTTCAGCGTGATGCCGTGGTCCGCGGCGGTCTGCTTCAACGCGCTGATCGCGTCCGTAATCTCGCCCATAACGGTTTCCACCAGCTTGGACGAACCGCCGAACAGCGTGTAGTCCATGCTCGCCGCCACATAGCCCTTGTTGGCGATGATCTGGCAGTCGTTGTCCATGTCGCCGCGGGAGCCGTCCTTGAAATTGCCGTCGTGCAGGAACAGCACGGCCGAGCCGTTGCCGGAAAGATCCTTGGGCAGATAGACGTCCATGACCTGCGAAGCGCCGGTGCCGTATTTGACGGCGTCGATCTTGTCAAAATGCTTGACGGCGATGCCCCACGAGGTGAGCAGCGGCATCAGAAGGCTCATGAGAAAAGAAACGATGCGTTGAATAAACCCTGACATTTTTGAATTCCTCCTGTATTACAGTATTGTTTTATCCCGTTTATTATAACAAACGAATCCGGAAAGGTCAATAACAAGAATCTGAATAAATCGTTAACGGGTCCCCGGCGCAGAAGCGTCTTTCGTCCGGCCCTGCCGGATCAGTCCCATTCAAAGCCGGTGACGGTATCGAGATCGGCGCCCTTTGTTTCGTGCGTCTTCGCCAGCACCAGCAGCAGACCGATCAGAATGCCCGGAACGGAGATGCAAAGAATCGCCGTGCTGATCACGGAGTTGCCGCATGCGCCGAGCGTCGGCAGCAGGATTGCCATGCCCACGACGGTGCCGATCGCCTGAATCACGTAAGCGGAGGAGGCGACGGAGGAGCGCAGGTTCGTCGGCGCGGATTCCGACATCATCATCACGTTGATATCCCCCACGGACCAGAAGCTGCCCACGCAGGCGCCGGCCATGAAGCCGACGAACCACGGGGTCCATCCCAGCTTTGCGCCGAAGGTGAACGTCAGCAGCGTTGCCAGCGTCAGGGCGGACATCATTGCTCCGGCCGGCTTGCGCCCCAGCTTGTCGGAAACGAACCCGACCAGGAACTGGAAGACTGCGCTGCCGATTGCAAACAGAAACAGCGCCTGCGTCACTTCTCCGTTGCCGGAGGCCACCGCGTTCAGCGCGTCGTCCAGCGTTTTTGCGCCGCCGGCGGCAACGAGGTGTTCCGCGTATCCGTAGGAGAGCACGGGTTGATAGTTCATGGTGATGATGAATCCCAGGTTGTGGAAGGCCATCAGGATGTAGAGCCAGCGAAGCTGCTTATGGCGCATGGCGAATCTCAGCGCGGCGAAGAAGCCGCCCTGCGCGTTCCGGACCTCGTTTGCGGCTTTTTCGGCGCGGAGCTCCGCCTCGCTCATGCCGAGGTATTTCAGACGGGAGTCGATAAAAGCGTCCGTTTCCCGGGAAAGCAGAAGCGCGAGGAACGACGTGACCAGTCCGAAAACCGCGGGAACCAGAAAGACCATGCGCCACTGCGTCTGATCCTGCAAAAAGATGCGCCGCAGCAGCGGGATCAGCATGGCGCCCAGCGTGGCGACCGCGCGCACCAGCGAATAGATTTTGGCGCGGTGCCTGGCCGGAGCGGTCTCCATGATATAGACCACCTGCATATCGTGCGGCACGAAGAACGAGATCACGCAGTAGCCGATGATATACAGCGGGATATTGCCCGACAAAAAGATCAGCGTCATCCCGAGGGCCATGCCGAAGGTGTTGACGACCAGAAACAGCCGGCGGCCGTAACGGTCCGACAGCGTTTTATAAAACAGAGAGATGGCGATGCAGGGGTAGGAGAGCAGCTCCAGCGAGCCGAGCGTGGAAAGGGATTTTTCCCCGAACCGCGCAAACAGCGTTCCGGCAATCTCCGTCTTCATCTGCACGCAGATCTGCGAAGCGATCTCATCCGTGATATACACCATGCAGATGAGAAAGATCATATAAATCAGATACGTTCTGCGTTTTGGGCGGGCCTTTTCCCGTTCCCACTTTGCAATCTCGCGCTGCTTTTTCAGCGCGGCCTTGCGCTGCCGTTCCGGCGACAGGGCTTTTGCGGACATACGGTTCACCTCCGATGGATCCGATTCTTCCCGCAGGCTGATCGGATCACATGCTTTCCTATGCCAATCATACCACGCCGAAGCCGTATTTGCAACAGCTTTTTGCGTCCGGCTGCGTTTGCCCGCTTTTCGCCCCGAAAGCAAGAAAAACCCCGCTCTTGCCGTGACAGACAAAAGCGGGGGTCATGAATACTGAAGACTGAAGAATGAATAATACGCCAAAGCAAAAATCCCGCCGCTGACGCAGCAGGATTTTCACTTTGGCGGAGAAGAGGAGACTCGAACTCCTGCGCCGGTTACCCGACCTACGCCCTTAGCAGGGGCGCCTCGTCACCAACTTGAGTACTTCTCCGTGTGTCGATAAAAAAGAATATTCAATTGGCGGAGAGAGTGGGATTCGAACCCACGGTACGCAGGGCGTACGACGGTTTTCAAGACCGTTCCGTTATGACCGCTTCGGTATCTCTCCGTTTGTGCGAACAATAGTTTAACATAGCCCTTGCGGTTTGTCCAGTGGTT
>JAEEUW010000094.1 GCA_016290665.1 Clostridiaceae bacterium
AGCCCCGTGCGTATGCACCGAGCGAACGCCGGCTGCTGCCGAGCGCCTGTCGGATCACGGTCTGGATCTCCGGAAGCTTGTCTTGTTTCACTGAGACCACATAGTGGATCTTGCCGTTGGCGTTCCGCAAAAAGAGGTTCTTGCAGACCGTGCCGCGCGTGAAAACGCCCAGCGCGTCCATCTCTTCGATCGTATGCACCGGCGGGTGATCGATGGTTTCGAAGGGGATCTGCAATTCTTCCAGCTTTTCCAGGACTTTTTGTTTTTCGTCCATGTTATCTCATGTAGCTGCTGACTTTTCCGTTCTCTTCGTTCGTCAGCGTCAGCGTGCCGCCCTCCACCGAGAAGCGATAGACGTCGGTGATCGATTTGCCGAAAACGGAGTAGCGGATGGTCAGCTTGTCGCCGTCAACCTGATAGGTACCGTTGTATGTGCCGTTGATCGGCATATTGATGACGGGAACGGTAAAGTTGACGAGCGTCAGCTCCACGATGCCGCCTTCCTTGAAGTTGTAGCCGTTGGTGCCGGTGGAATCGCGCCATTTGCCGCGCAGGTCCTCTGCGGTGGCGTACGTACTGGAGCCGGTGCCGGCGCGGACGAACAGCGTGGTCTCGTTGTTCTTATCGGTCAGCGCCAGCGTATTGCGCGAAACCTGATAGGTGTATTCCAGCGTGATCTTGTCGTTGCCGTCCATGAACTGAATCGTAACGAAATTGCCCTGGGTCATATAAAGGCCCGTGTAGCTGCCGTTCAGCTCCTTGCGCGAAACGGACTTGTTGCGGTAGCCGACAAAGGTGAGGTTCACGGTGGCGTCGGCGTTAAAGACAAAGCGCACGGTGGCGTCCGCGTTGACCCACGTGCCGGTCAGGTCGTCGTCACGCACGGCGGGCGTTGTGGAATACTCCGCGTCGGCCGAAGCGCGGCGGTAGGTGGAGGTGTCTCCCTCGTCAAGATCGCGCAGCGAAAGCTCGTTGTCGTTGACCGCGGCAAAGAAACGCTTGACGATGGTCTTGGTATAGATGGAATACTTCATCATCAGCTCGTTGCCGTTCAGGCTGTAGGTGCCTGTGGCGCTGCCGTTGATCGGCAGGTTGATGAAGGGAATCGTCAGATTGACGTAGGTGACGGCAACCGTGCCGTCCGCCTGAAACTCATAGCCGCTCATGTTGGCGGAATCCATCCATTTGCCGAGGATTGCCTTGGAAAGATCCTGCACGGGCGCTTCGGTTTCGCTGGTGGGCGCGTTGGTCGGCAGATCCGGCACGTTGCTCGGATCAAGGTCAAAATAGGTGGTGTCGCCGGTGCTTGCCGTCGGCTGGTCCGGCGTCTGCGGCTTCTGCTTGTTGTGTGAGGCCACGGCGACGATCAGGACACAGACGGCCAGCGTGACCGCAACGGCGCCGATCAGGATCTTGGTGCTCTTTTTCATGAGAAAAACCTCGCTTTCGGAAAAAGGGCTGAATCACATGACTCAGCCCGGAGAGTTGCGCTTGCAGAATCAGGATAGCAGGCGAACCTTAAACGTGCCTTTATCCGGATGGTTCCGTGTTATTCGCTCACGGCGGCGTCGGACGCGGGCGCCGTATCGCTTTCCACCACGCGGGTCATCGTGTAGGACAGGCCGCTGTCATGGTTCAGACGCAGGATGTCGCCGTCCAGCTGGATCGTGAAGTCCAGATTGATGGGCACCGCAAAGGTGAACGAAATGTGCAGCGTGGTGACGTCGTTGTCGTCGGTGGCAACCGTATAGGTCATGTCATATTCGCCCTTCATCGCAATGTTGACGATGGGCAGTGTGAAATCGCCGGCCACAATCTTGCCGGTGCCGTCGGCTGCAAAGTCAAAGCCGAGAATGCCGGCGGAATCACGCCACGAACCGACGATCTGTTCCTGCACGGTCGGTTTGCCGCAGGCGGCGAACAGGGTGACGACAAGAGCGAGCACAAGCGCAAGGGCGCCGATCTTTTTGAGATGTTTCATCGTTGAACCTCCATTCGGGCGCTTCGCCCGTTTTCTTTGGTTTATTGTAGCATGTTTTGCTTCGATTTGCAAGATGTCTGCCCGAAAAAGTGTCTGTAGGCGGCAGTTGACGGCGGCCGTCTGTTTTGTTATAATAAACGAGAACAGAAAGCAGCAGGGGAGGGACGTTTATGACGCTGCAGCAGACCGCCGAGCGCGCGATCATCAAGACTTACCGCAAGGAGATCTGGAACCGCTTTGTGGAGGGCGTAAAACAGTATCGGCTGCTTAGCGAAGGAGACCGCGTGGCCGTTTGCCTTTCGGGCGGCAAAGACTCCATGCTGCTGGCAAAATGCATGCAGCAGCTGCAGCGGCACTCCGACTTTCCGTTTGAGCTGCGCTTTCTGGCGCTTGACCCGGGTTACATGGAAGAGAACCGAGCGCTGCTTTTGCAGAACGCCGGTCAGCTGGGTATCCCCGTGAAACTGCGGGAAGCAAACATTTTCCGTTACGTGGAAAAGCAGCAGGGCGCGCCGTGCTATCTCTGCGCCCGCATGCGGCGCGGCTATCTCTATAAATACGCGCAGGAGCTCGGCTGCAACAAGATCGCCCTCGGCCACCATTTTGACGACGTGATCGAAACCGTCCTGATGTCGATGCTTTACGGCGCTGAGGTGAAGACCATGCTGCCGAAGCTGCACAGTCAGCATTATGACGGCATGGAGCTGATCCGTCCGTTGTATCTCGTGAAGGAGCATGATATTCTGCGCTGGCAGAATTACTGCGGCCTGCGCTTTTTAAGCTGCGCGTGCAGCCTGGAGCAGCGGCACGCGGAAGCCGGAGAAGCCGGCAAACGCGCCAGGGTCAAGGAACTGATTGCCCGCCTGCGCGAGGAAAACGACAACGTGGACAGCAATATTTTTCATTCAGTGGAAGACGTCAATCTCGAAACGCTGCTCGGCTATCACACCGGGGAGCAGCACACCTCATTTTTGGACCTATACGATTGAAGACCGAAAAAGAAAAGCAAGCCCTTCGGGGCTTGCTTTTCTTTTAAGTTTATTGCGCAATTTTCTGAAAAAGATAATCTGCGAACTCGCGTATGCGCGGCTGGATGAATTCGACGAATTCCTGCACGCTGCAGGTGTCTTCGCCTTTGGACCACCATTTGACCAGACCGACCGCACCGCCGGCATAGTAGGCGGCCATCATCGGCAGCTGGTTGCCCACGGCCTGCTTCACTTCCGGGTGGCTTGACATCCGTTCCAGAAAGAACGCGCTGACCGCGTTGGTAAGGATGTTGAAGAACGTGTCGGAGTGGCCGTCGTCGTTGAGCGCGCGCAGCAGCTCGTTGTTCTTTGCCACATACGCCATCACGTTGCTCATCAGGCGGTTGGTGGTACGGCGAAAGCTCTCGGGGGTGAACTCCGCTTCCGGCGCGCCGAACCGCAGCTCGTTGATTTCCAGCCGGAAATAACGATCCAGAAAATCGTATTTATCCACAAAATGCTTATAAAACGTGGCGCGGTGAATGCCAGCCGTTTCGCAGATTTCAAGCACGGAGAGCTCTTCGAAGCTCTTTTCCCGCAGCAGCTCCTTGAGCGCGTCAAACAGCAGCTGATAGGTCTTGCGCACACGCACGTCCATTTTTTTCATGGGATCCTCCGTTACTGCATTTCGCCGTTTTCAAACAGCGTGGCCTTGATTTCTTCGCCGAGCTCCTTGAGCTTTTCCACCTGGCGGCGGGTGTACTGCTCGATCTTGAAATTGTTGCGCAGGAAGCGGCTGGAATATTTGTTCTTGTCGCGCGCTTCCGTCTTTTTGGCGGAAAAACGCAGTTCATAGTCTGAAAGCGTATCCTGAATCTGCTGGAACCAGTCGTTCCATTTGTCCAGGCGTTTTTCGCTGTTGGCTTCGCGCTGCTGCTGCAGGGTCGTCACCTTGTCTTCAATGCCGGCCTTCACGGAGGCAAAGCCGTCGGTCACGGTGCCCAGCAAGCCGAGCAGCTTATCCTGCATACGGCGGATATCCAGCGCCTTGAGCATGGAATGCACCCAGTCGATCAGGAAGATCACCAGCACGCCGACGCCGATCCACAGCACGTAGTTTTCGGGAATGCCGCGCAGCATTTTGTCGACGCCCGGGTGGATCACGTAGACGAAGGCGATGGAGAGAATACCCCAGTACATCGCGTGCTTCAGGCAGATGCGGCCGCGGACGTTGAGAAATTCATAGGTATAGTCCCACCAGCGGGCATGGAACATCGTTTCCATAATCAGGCTCGTCAAATATTCCACCACGTTGCACAGAACCGTGCCGAGCAGGAACACCAGCAGCGGCTTGTCATAGAACGGATTATACAGCGCCAGCGTCATCACCAGCGACGCCGTGCCGTAGATCGGACACATCGGACCCGTGAGGAAGCCGCGGTTGATGATGCGGCCCTCGCCGATGGAGCAGTAGAGGCTTTCAATCAGCCAGCCTGCGGCGGAATAGAAGAAGAATTCCACCACGTAAAACATGATTACCCGCATGATTTCACTTCCTCCAGGTCGCGCAGGAAGCGCGCTTTGTAACGTTTGCTCAGGGAATAGAACAGTTCCCGCGTGGCGCAGTATTTGTCGCTGAGCGAAACCACGAAGCCTTCGCGGCTCTTGGGCAGGGCGAGCGTCAGCGGCCACATATGGCGGCGGATGATGTCGCGCTCCTTGCCGGAGAGTGACGGATAGAGCTCCTTGGCGTTGAGCGCGGCGTACTTCGGATGCTTGTAGCCGTGCAGCTTGTGCCAGCGTCCGGTTTCGCCGTCGCGCCAGTCGTAATAGAACAGGTCGTGCATGGTGGCGGCGCGGGCGGCGGCTGCATAGTCGAGCCCGAAATGCTTGCAGACTTCATAAGCCAGGAACGACACGCTTGTGATGTGCTGCAGGCGGTCGATCTCCAGATGCTGCTCATACTGTCGCAGCGACTGAACCTCCGGGGAATCCCAGATGCCGCGGACGCAGTCGAAAAAGCCGTCGTCGTTTTGTTCGTTGAGGTTGTACGCCGTCAGATAGGCGCGGTAAAGCTTGTTCATATCAGGTCATCCTTTTTGCTCGGGGTTATATCGCGTTCTGCAGCAGGAATCGCGCCACGGCGTCGGTGTCGTTGCTCTCCAGCACGGCGGTGGCCTTTTCCTTGAGCGCGGGGTGCGCGTTTGCAACGGCAAAGCTTTCGTCCGCCAGCTCAAACAGCGGAAGATCGTTCAGGTTGTCGCCGAACGCAACGATGCGGTCCGCGCCGACGAGGGCCTTGACTTCCGCGGCGCCGGTCGCCTTTGAAACGTCGTCTCGCATGCCTTCGAGAAAATAGCAGTCGGTGTAGTTGTCTTCATAAAACGTGAAGTGTACGCCGGGCAGCGCGCTCATTTCGCGGTAGATCGGTTCAATCTCGTTCTTGTCGTCCAGCGTGACGATGTAGAGAAAATCGCCCTTTTCAAAGTCGTAGCGCTCCACCTGCTCAAAGCCTTTGTTATAGAAGTTGTCCCGCTGGGCAACGTAGCGACGCTGCGGTTCGTTGCAAAGGTTTTTGTATTCCACGCGCATGGTGCTGTCGGTTTCAAAATACAGCATAGGGTTTTTGCCGTATTTTGCAAAGATCTCTTCGGCCTTCCGACCGATTGCGACGGGCAGGGGGTGATGGCGCAGCGTGCGCTTCCTGACGGGATCATAAATCACCACGCCGTTCATCAGCACGAGCGGCTGACGCAGATCCACGCCGCGGAACATGGGAATCACGGTGGCGTAGGTGCGCGCCGTTGCAAAGGTGAAGAGCGCGCCCGCGCGCGACAACGCAGAGATTGCGTCGCGCGTAAACGGCGAAAGCGAACCGTCGGAGCGCAGCAGCGTGCCGTCAAGGTCACTCAGATACAACGTCTTCATCCAATCCCACCCGTTCGTTTGTCTGATTATTTTACCACGGATTGCATGAAATGACAAGTGCGTTTGTAAAATTCATAAAAAAGTAAAAAAGGGGAGATAGCGGACCCGCAGCGCGGATTGCACCCCATTTCACGGAAAATTCACAAAGCCCTTGCATTTCCGTGAAAAAGCCTGTATAATAAGGCCATCTTATTTCTGTGCGCGCCGCGTCCGGCCTGTCCGGCGAAGAGGAGATCGGCCCGCATTTCGTTCAAAGGGGTACCGTATGTTAGGCAAATTTGTCAAGGTACGCGTCACAGCCCCGATGTATTCCTACAACAAGCGCTTCGGCTTCCGCTATCAGCTCAACTACGGCGTGGTGGAAAACGTCCGCACGCCGCGCAACACGGTGCAGTGCGCTTATATCATGGGCATCACGCATCCGGTCCGCAATTTTGACGGCCGCGTGATCGCCGTCGTCCGCCGTTCCGGCGGCAGAGGAATCGTCTGGGTTGTTGCGCCGAAAAGCACACGCTATATCATTCATGACGTCCGCGCGGCCATCGCGTTTGCCGAGGGCAAAAACAACTGCACGATCGAGTGCTATTACGAAAGCTCCTGCGGCGCGGTCGTGTTCCGCGAAGACGGCAGGGAGCGCCGCTTTTTGCTGATCCGCAACCGCCGCAGTGCGCACTGGGGTTTCCCGAAGGGTCATATTGAGGAAGGCGAGTCTCACGAACAGACCGCCATGCGCGAGGTGCGCGAGGAAACCGGCATCGACATTCAGATTCTGCCGGAGTTCGAACGCCGCTCCGATTACGTCATTCAGGGCAAGATTGAAAAGACCGTGTTCCTCTTTCTTGCCAGCACCACCCAGACCGAGATCGTCCGTCAGGAAGAAGAGATCGAAGAATGCGGCTGGTTCTCGTTTGACGACGCGATGAAAACGCTCAACTATGACAACGACAAGCGCATCCTTGCGCAGGCGCGGGACTTCTTTCTGGAACACGCGCGTGCTTAAACAGTGAAGTAAATATGAGGCAAAGAGAAGAGCGATCTTCTCTTTCTTCGGGTTCAGAGGGTATTATGACGGAATCGATTGCTCAATCCATCATTGACGCGCTGGGCGGAAAGGTGCCGCCCGAGGTCATTGTGTTTCTCGTGTCGCTGCTGCCGGTGCTGGAGCTGCGCGGCGGCCTGATTGCGGCAAAGCTGCTGGGCGTGCCGCTGCTGCGCGCTTTTGCCGTCTGCTTTGTGGGAAACATGCTGCCGATCCCGTTCATTCTGCTGTTCATCCGGCGCATTTTTGCGTTTCTGAAGCGCTTCGCCGCCGTAGAGCGTACCATCGACCGGCTGGAGGCCCGCTCGATCCGCAAGGCCGACAAGGTGGTCAAATACCGCCTGTGGGGTCTGCTGCTGCTCGTGGCTATCCCGCTGCCCGGTACCGGGGCGTGGACGGGCGCGCTTGCGGCCGCGCTGCTCGATATCCGCATGAAGCATGCGCTGCCCGTGATTGCGGCCGGCGTGCTGATCGCGGGCGTCATCGTCGCCGCGCTGACCTACGGCCTGTTCGGGCTGTTATAATTCCAACGATAAGTCGAAAGCTGCCTGTCGGGCGGCTTTTCTTTTTCCGGCCTGTGCGTTCCGGCGATTCCGCTCGGCGCGCTTGACAAATCATCCCGATTGTGCTACAGTTGAAATGCGAATAATCGCAGAAAGGAAGATCATTATGAAGAAACTGATTGCTGTCATACTTTCCGTTCTGATGCTGCTCCCGCTGGCTGTGCTGCCGTCGTTTGCGGCTGATGAAGACATGATTCTTACCGGCGACGTGCTGGACGCCGCCGTGGAAGCCGCTGCGGCCGAGCTGGCCGGCGTGCCCGAGGGCGCCTCCTTCCGCGTGCAGAGCCGTGTGCGTCAGAACGCCATAGCCGCCAAGGATCTTGCAAAGAGCTTTGCGCACTACATTTTCCTTGATCCGACCAAGGTGGAAGGCCTGTCCGACGACATTGCGAACGACGCCGATTACACCGTGACCACGCTGGAAAACGGCAAAAAGACCGTCTACATTTCGGTCGACCTGCGCGAGCATCCTGAGATCGCCAACCTTGACGTGTTCCGCGCCGCCGTGAAAAAGCTGGACGCGAAGCAGAACGAGGCCGCCGCGGCCGAAGCCGGCGACTATGACCTAATGAGCTATCAGCACATCGCGGGCGAGCTTGCGCTGCACGTGATCGTTGCCGCCGCCATGAGCGCCATGGGCAAGGATGAATCCGACAGTACGCTGAACTCTTCCATGGTTGCCGACCTGAACAAGGACGAGAGCCGTTTCCCGTCGCAGCTGATCGAGATCATCGGCCGCTTCCTGATGGATTACATCATCGGCACGCTCAACCAGTACATCGGCTATTTCTTCAAATAAGTCTCATTCCAACAGCGAACCCGTCCGGTACAGACCCGGGCGGGTTCTTTTTTATTCGTTCGGATCCTGCAGAAAACCGGCAAGCGCCCGTTCAACCTGCAGCTTGCTTTCCGGCGAAAGCGCGGTGAGCGGCAGCCGGCAGGGGCCGACAGGCCAGCCGCGCAGCTGCATGGCATACTTGACCGGCATCGGGTTGACGTCGCAGAACAGCGCCTTGTTGAGCGCAACGGCGGCAAGCTGCATCCCGGCTGCGCGTTTTGTTTCGCCGGCGACCGCGGCGCGGTTCAGCCGCTGCGTGAACCGCGGAAAGACGTTGGACAACACCGAGATCGTGCCCTTGCACCCGACGGCGCAGGCCGCGGCTGAAAGGTCGTCGTTTCCGCTGTAGAACATCAGCGCGTCGCCGCAGCGGGCAATGCTTTCCGTCAGCTTTGCAAGATCGGGGTCGGCCTCCTTCACGGCGGCGATGTTCTCGTGCTTTGAAAGGGCCTCGTAGGTTGCGGGCTGAATATTCATTCCGGTCCGCGACGGCACGTTATAGACGATGATCGGCTTTGTCAGCGCGTCCGCCAGCGTG
>JAEEUW010000014.1 GCA_016290665.1 Clostridiaceae bacterium
AGTCCCTGATGGTGTACCATTAGGCGGCCCGTTGGTCAAGTGGCCTAAGACTCCGGCCTCTCACGCCGGCAACAGCGGTTCGAATCCGCTACGGGTCACCATGATTTAGGCAGGTACCTAAACAAAAAAATGCTTTGATCAGAAATTCAAAGCAAGTCGGTGTCTATCGCGATGAGGGTCCACCCGTTCCCATCCCGAACACGGCAGTTAAGCTCATCAGTGCTGACAATACTTGGCTGGAAGCGGCCCGGGAAGATAAGGCGACGCCGACACAAACACCGGTTAAGGACTCCTTGACCGGTCATTTTGCCTCCTTAGCTCAGTCGGTAGAGCATGCGGCTGTTAACCGCAGGGTCGTTGGTTCGAGTCCAACAGGTGGCGCCAAAGAAAAAACCGTTCCAAAAGGAACGGTTTTTTCTTTGGCATTTTCAGTTTTACCCGTACCAACGACCCTTGCGTACAAGGCAGCCACATCGCGGCTGTTAACTGTCGCAGGCAAAACAGTCCGATGGACTGTTTTGCCGTTGCGATGTAATCTCGGTGCGGCAGCACCGAGCACCTTAAAACGGAGTTGGTTCGAGTCCAACAGGTGGCGCCAAAAAAATCAGCAACTTCGGTTGCTGATTTTTTTATCCAAGCCGCCTTGGCGGGTTGGTATGTAATCACGGCGCGTAGTATACATTTTCGGCCTGGAGCACACAAAAATTGGAAAAGAGAGAAAAAGCGCCACTGTTTTGCTTTCGCTCCTTGAAATTCCATTTATAATAAGATATACTGTAATTGATTTGAGAACGCAATCGGTATTCCGTTTTCAAAGAAAAAACCATTGATTGTTAAAAAGGAGCTGATTCTATGAACCCGTTTTCACTTGCATGGGAATCTATTCTCCATTTCAGTTTGGCAGATACCCTTGCGCAAATCTCCGAAGCCCTGCACAATCTGCATTTTATTCCATGGTATTCGCTTTCACAGTTGAACTGGAACGATATTATCAAACTGATCTCCAGCGGGGATGCCTTTGCAGCAACGCCCTTCGGCGAATACTGCGCCCAATATGCTGCCGTTATGACGAACTGGGCATATACGATGGCAGCCGTCGTCAGCATCATTATATTGTTGTGCAAACGCAATAAAAAATGGTTTTGGTACGTTTTCTTTGCAATCGTTGCCGTTATGAGCGTTACCTCTGTTGGTATGCATACGGCGGATTACGGAGAGTTTGTTCCTGGAACAATTACGACCAAGCTGCTGGCGAGTTTTGTGGATATGTCCTTTACGGAATTAATGGCGTGGTCAGGCGTGCTGTGCTTTATTTTTGAGTTTTATACAGACAAAAAAGCACGCAACCGTTTTGCATGGATCGTAACCGCATGGTCGGTTTTCATCTTGCTGATGCTCGCATTTGAGGTTTTTGTTCAAAAGAACCGTCCGCTCTGGATCGGCGGCAGGGACGCGCTCGGCTTGCCGTATGATATGGGCGGCGATCACGGTGGCCTTTCCTTTGCGGAATTCGGTTGCTTTATTACCTGCCTTCCGTTGCTGTTCATCCTGTTTACAAAATTCAAAACCATTCCGAAAAAAGAACGCGGGTTGGTAATCTTACTGCTTTCCACTTTTGCTCTTGCTTTTGTGATTACTTCGCTTTGGGGCGACAACGAAGTTAACTTCCTGTTGCAGGGTAATCTGCAGGGACATTCGCTTTGGCACTTGCTGACTGCGATCGGCACCATGCTGGCTGTGATCTGGGTGGATAACCGTACGGAAAATCAAAACCGTCAAAAGGAGATCGATGCAGCTGTGGAAAAAGCGCTTGCGGAAAAGCAAAAAGTGAATGCCGGAACAGTATAACGCAGTTTCTTTGTGCTGGCAATGATCCCTCGGACGGAGTCAGATTGATCTGGATTATCTATCCATGCAGAAAAAGAGGTGTGTTTTATGACTGAAAAGAAATCCTTTGTTGAAAGTAAAGCGTTTGCTTGCTTTGCCCTGATCTTTGGCATTTGCGGATTGCTCCTCATGGCGCATCATATCTGCAGTTATGAGAATATTTTGCGACCGTTTATGGATTACCTGATCGAAAACAAGGTCATTACCAACGACAAAAGCGGCATTGCGTTTCTCCGGATGTTTACCAATGAATCCAATATTTTGGTGGATCTTTATTTGATCCTGTTTGCGATCGGCGTATTCGGCAGCAAAAAGCTGTACAAATTTACGCATAATGAGCTGCTGCGCGGCGCGATCACGCTGAATATCGCAGTAACCGGCATTATCTATTTCACCGTGTTGCTGCCGAGCAGTTCTTCTTTTCCAACGGAGGTCAACGGTGTCAGCACAGGCGGCATGTGGCTATCGACGGTCGTCAATACTTGGGATCATCTGATCACGCCGGTTTTCTTTACTGCCTTCTGGTTTTTCCCTGTTGAAAACAAAAAGGTTCCCGTTGTAAAAAACGCGCTATGGTTCCTGATCTATCCCATTTGTTACTTTGTTATGTGCATTATCCTGGGCGCGATGGATGGGTTCTATCCGTATCCTTTCCTGAACGGCAGGCAGATGTGGGAGTTTATTCCCGGCTTGAAGGGAACGCCTTATAACTCCGTGATTGGTATTCTTCTTCTTGTGGCTGTTGTGGTGATCCTTTCCGCTGTCTTCTTTGGGGTCGGCTGCGGACTCAATGCGATCCACAACGCTGTTGTAAAGAAAACAAAGCGAATCGCTTCAGAGTAAAAAGAGTCCATATCCAAAGGAAAAAGCAGGCTGCTATATCAATGGGGCCGCTTTTTCTTTTTCCGTCGTATACGCATGAAACTTTGCTTCTTGTTGTGCTGAATATGATAAACGTCCGTTTTTGAGTTCAAAAAAAGGCATAGAATTGCAACGTCCCTTTATTCGAACCATAAGTGTTCAATTAGTTGGACTTTCGTCACCCAATCACAAAGGAAAAACCGTTCCAAAAGGAACGGTTTTTCCTTTGGCCTCAGATATTTGCCCCGAACCACCGACCCCGCGGTTGTGCAAAGCCGTGGGCGGCGCGTCAGCGCCCGCATGCGTGCTGTTTTTTGCCTATCTCCGATGGGCGGGCGGCTCGTTCTCTTTTGCAGGCGGTTCCCCGCGCCCCTTGCATTCCGCCCCGCCGTTTGCTATAATGAAACCGAAGCCAACAAACGGAGGGATCCCCTATGCTGAAACGGTTTTTGAGCGCGTTCTTTGCGCTGGTGACGGCGCTGCTCGGCCACGCGCCGGCGGCGCAGAAGCAGACCGCGCCCGTGTTCACCGGCTCGTTTTTGCAGGCGTGGTACTGCGTGGACTGGGACGAAAGCCGCTGGGACGCGGAGATTGACGCGATGAAAGAGGCCGGGCTCGACAAGCTGATTTTGCAGGACACGGCGCAGATGGATCTGCGCGGCGGGTGGACCGTCTATTACCCCACGGAGCTCGACGCCCTGCGCGGCCACGGCGGGTACGGCGACGTGATCGAGGGCGCTTTGCGCGCGTGCCGGAAGGGCGGACTCCGGCTCTTCGTGGGCCTTGCGGGCTTTGAAAGCTGGTGGGTGCTCGGCGGGCTGTTCGGCCAGTATGACAAGGTCTGTTCCGTGATGGCCGACATGCAGCGCGAGATTTTCGCGCGCTACCATGAGCGCTATCCCGAGGCCTTTTACGGCTGGTACTTCACGCCGGAGATCAGCAACGTTCCAACGATGAAGGCGAGCGTGCCGAGCCTTGCGCGCGGACTGAACCGGGTGCTGGACACCGCGACCGCGCTCGACCCCGCCATGCCCGTGCTGCTGAGCCCCTATTTCACCGAATACCTCGCCGTGCCGTCGGTGCTCGCGACCCTGCCGCTGTGGCAAACGCTGCTGGAGACGGCGCATTTCCGCGACGGCGATATCTTCTGCCCGCAGGACGCCGTGGGCGCGCAGTGGACGCCGCAGCGCGATCTGGAGAAGGTCTGGCAGATGTACCGCGAAGCGGTGGACGGCTGCGGCAAGGAGCTTTGCCTCTGGGCCAACTGCGAGACCCTGACCGTTGCGCGCAAGGCGATCCCGCTGATGCCGCCGGCCACGGTGGAAACCGTCAACAGCGCCGCCACGCTGGACCGCCTCGTCTGGCAGATGCAGATTGCGGCGAAGTATTGCGACGAGATCGTGGCGTTCTCCTATAACCACTACTACTGCCCGCTGACCGGCACGCGCGTCTACCACGACTGTTATCTCGATTACCTCAAAAACGGCTGCACGTTGGAACGGGAGGCGCCGACCGCGCCCGAAAACGTGCGCACGGAGGACGGCGTGCTGCGATGGGAAGCGGCGAGTGACAACGTCGGCGTAGCGTATTACCTCGTGATGAAAAACGGCAAGGCCGTCGGCCGCGTGGAGGCCGGCGCAGACCTCGCCTTTGCGGTGAAGCGCGGCAGCTATGCCGTGACCGCGGTGGACGCGGCGGGGAACCGGTCGGCGGCAGTTCCGGCGTAGGGGGGCGTACAACAGAACAAAAAAGCAGTCGGGAAAAGGGCTGCTTTTTTGGTTCATATTTCTTTTTCAAATTTATGATACTTTTATGAGAATCCTATGATATAGTAGGTGGCGTGAGAGAAGGGGAGATTCCATGTCCGGCAAAAAAAGAACTTTCAAGGATTACGCGGTGCTGTGCCTGTCGGTGCTGGCGGGCAACGCGCTTCTGGCGTTTCTGGTGGCGGCGTTCGTGCTGCCGCGGGGCATCCTTATGGGCGGCACCACCGGCATCGGTATCGTGCTGTCTAAGGTGACGGGGCAGGATACGGCGCTGTTCGTGTTTTTGCTCAACGTGGCGCTGCTGCTGTTCGGGCTGTTCGTGCTGGGCCGGCGCTTCTTCTTTTCCACCGCGGCGAGCTCGGTGCTCTATCCGGCGTTTCTGGCGCTGTTTCAGCGGATCCCCGGCATCGGCGCGCTGACCGACAACGACCTGCTCGCGGCCATCTTTGCGGGCTGTCTGCTGGGCGTGTCGCTCGGGCTCGTGATGCGCGTCGGCTCCTCCACGGGCGGCATGGACGTGGTCAACCTCGTGTTCCACAAGTGGTTCCATTTCCCCATCGCCGTGCTGGTGTGGGTGTCGGACCTCGTCGTGATCGGCGGACAGGCGATCTTCGCCGGGCCAGAAAGCACGCTGCTCGGTATCCTCGTGCTGCTGCTCGAGACCATCGTGCTCGACCGGGTGATGCTGCTGGGTCAGTCGCAGCTGCAGATCTACGTGATCTCCGACAAATTCGAGCAGATCCGCGCGCGGCTGCTGCATGAGCTGGGCCTCGGCGTCACGATGACGCTGATTGAAACGGGCCTTTTGGGCAAGCAGCAAAAGGGCGTGCTGTGCGTGGTGCACCCGCGCCAGCTTTACGCCGTGACGGCCTGCATCCGCGAAGAGGACCCGCTCTCGTTTATCACGATCACCAAGATCAAGGAGGTCCACGGCAAGGGCTTCACGCTGGAGCGCACCGCGGCGCAGATTGAAAATAACAGCTCCGAACCCGGAGCATGAAAGGAAGATATTTATGATGAAAGCATTTTTCGCCAAGATCACGGCCTTTTTCCTCGCGATCCTCGCGTTCTTCGGCATTGCGCCCAAGACGCCCGCGCCGGAGGTCACCATCGGCAACGACGGCTACGCCATCATCGAGCACGGCGTGCAGTTTTCGTTTGACGCCAACGCGACCACGGGCTTCAGCTGGACGCAGAAGACCGACGGCGGCAGCGTGATTCTGGAAAAGGAATTTTACACCTCTCCCAAAACGGAAGAGCACGGCGTTGCCATGGCGGGGCAGGGCGGCACGCAGTATTACAACTACCGCGCCGTGACCCCCGGCACGACCACCATCACCTTCACCTATCAGCGGCCGTGGGAGCAGGAGCCGCCGGCGAAGACCTATGTGGCGGTCGTGGTTGTGGCGAACGATCTGTCGGTACAGGTTGCGAGCTTTGAGGCGAAGTAAGCATAGCCCCCCTTCGTCCGTTCCTGCATTTTTCTGCGCATTGGATCACACGCCCTTTGCTTTTTCGGGGCGGATATGATACACTGAAAGCGCCAAACAATAAACGGATCCCCCGCATATCCAAATACAAAACGAGACACACTCTGAAAAAAGTGCGTCCCGCTTCTTCGTTTTGTATTTGGAACAAGGGGTTTATTGTTTGGCGACAATGGGACGGCATTTTTTGTGCGTCCCATGCGGACGCATTTTTTGTTGTAAAAAGGAGATTTGGTTATGAAGAAAATCAGTATTTGCATCGCGGCGATTTTGCTGCTCTGCTGTGCACTTTGTCTTTCCGCACTTGCGGCGGAAACACAAACGGTGGACGGCGTGGAATATCAGTATGAAGTCGTTGACGGCGCCGCCCGCATCCTGAGCTATACGCCCGCCCCGACGGAATGGACCGTGCCGGAGACGCTCGGCGGCGCTCCCGTCGGGACCGTTGCCGTGCTGATGCCGCAGACCCGCAGCCTGATTTTGCCCGCCACGGTGAAAACCGTTACCGAAAACGTGCGCAACGGGTCCTCCATGCTGCTGTCGATCTCCGTCAGCGAAGACAACCCGGCGCTTTGTCTCGTGGACGGTGTGTTGCTGAACAAAGAGAAGACCCAACTGGTGCTTTATCCGAAGGCCGGCGGCCCTTCGTCGTTTTGCGTGCCCGAAACCGTGACTTCCGTTCCCGCCGGGTTCTTCCAAAGCTGCAATCTGCTGGAAGAAATCAGCCTGCCTGCGGGCGTCACTGAGATCG
This sequence comes from Clostridiaceae bacterium, assembly GCA_016290665.1. Classification (GTDB taxonomy): domain Bacteria; phylum Bacillota; class Clostridia; order Oscillospirales; family Acutalibacteraceae; genus UBA6857. The sequence continues at coordinate 6,753 of JAEEUW010000014.1, forward strand.
GGGCCAATGCGTTTGCCTATTGCGAAGCCCTGCGCAGCGTCGCCTTTGCCGGCGCGCCCCAAAAGATCGGCAAGGACGCCTTTCTGCGCTGCAGCGCGCTCGCCGGCGTGGACCTCGGCGACCCGGTCCATTGGTGCGAAACCGATTTTGCCGACCGGCAGGCCAGCCCCATGCATCTGAAACCGCAGGTGCTTTCCGGCGGCAGCCCGCTGACCGCGCTCAGTGTGCCGGAGCCCGTTGCAAAGGTTTCCGCCTGGGCGTTTGAAAACTGCGCCGATCTGCAAACGCTGACGATGGCCGACAGCGTGAAGTCGATTGGGGACTACGCCTTCCGCGGCTGCAGTGCGCTGCGCGACCTGACCATGCCCCGTTATCTGGAAGCGGTCGGCGAAAAGGCCTTTGCCGGCTGTGACGCGCTGGAATCGTTCCTACTGCCGTTGAGTCTGAAAACGCTCGGCAAAAACGTGCTGACCGCCGCCAGCCATCTGAAGGTCCTTGCCGACTGCAGCGGCCTGATGGAGCTGCTCGGATTTGAAGAAATGATGCCCGCCGGTTCGCGCCTGTTTGCGCGCGCGGGCGCCGTGATGCCGGATCTGTTCCTTTTCCGCGGCATCTCGGTGACGGAGCTGCACCCCGAAGACTGCGCGCGCGGCATCCATTGTCTGGACTATTACACGCCGACGGTCATCCGCAAGCCCGCCTGCACGGTTAGCGGGCAGGAAGCCGTGGAGTGCTTGCTTTGCAACGAGATCGTCACCCGCGACACCGGGTATGCGCATCACGAGATGGAATATACGACCGTCCCGGCAACGACCGAAGCCGACGGCGAGCTGCATTATCACTGCAAAAACTGCTCCTACGCCGCCGTGGACGTTCTGCCGCGCATCAAAACGATCAGGCAGCAGGGCACGGTCTGTTCCTATACCGGCAAGCCGACCGCCATTTCGTTTTACATCGTTCGAACCGACGGACGACAGCTTTATTTGGGCGAAAACTACACGGTGCGTTATGAAAACAACACGGAGGTCGGCACCGCCACGGCGACCGTCGTTTTCAAGGGCCTTTATGCCGGCGCCCACCGCTTCACCTATCAGATCGTGCCGGCCAAGACGGCTTTGGTGAAGCAAAAGGACGCCTCGGCCTCTTCCGTCACGATCGCGTGGCGGAAGGTCAAGGGCGCGCAAAGCTACAAGGTGTATCGCTACGACAAGGCGCAAAAGTCCTACGTTCCGGTTTTGGAAACGGCCAAAAACAAAGCGAAGCTGAAAAAGCTGGAAAGCGGAACGACCTACAGCCTGCGCGTCTATGCCGTCCGCAAGGGCGTGCAGGGCGTGAGCAGCGCGGTGCTGAAGGCGGCCACCGCGCCGACCGCCCCGCAGGTCAAGCTCAAAGCGCTGAAGGGCGGCGTGCTGCGCGTTTCCTGGACGCGGCCGAAGGGCAGCAGCGGCTATCTTTTGCTGATCGGCGTGGATCCGACGATGGAAGAAGCGGTTGTGGCTGAAATCCCCGACAAAAAGACCAACCGGCTCGACCTGCCCGGCTTGCCGCGCGGCGAGACCTATTACGTGCAGGTGCTCGCCTACCGCGCCGTGAACGACGACGCGGTGCTCTCCAAGCCCTCCGGGCTCGCAAAGCTGCGGCTGGCATAACAAAAAGAACGCCGGCCGGCAAAACAAGGAGGCATTCTCATGGATTTTGAATCTTTGTCTTTGTTCCACATCGGCATCCCGCTGTTTCTGCTCTTCGGCGCGGTCCAGTTCGGCCTTTCCTTTCTTCGTGCGGCGCGGCTGCGTAAAGCGCTGCGGGTCGCTGCGTTTTTGCCGATTGCTGCTGCTGCGGCCTATGTGGTGTTTGCGCTGCTGTGGCCGCACGGCGGCGGCTTCGTTGACGACGGCGCCTTTGCTGCTGCGCTGATCGGCATTCCCGCGCTGTTTGCGCTGGGCGGCAGCGTCATCGGGCTGCTGGTCGGGCGATTGGTGAAAAAGAAACGGGAATGATTCCCGGCAATCATATTTGAAACACAGGAGGAAAACGATATGGCAAAACTCACGGCATTTTTCATGGCGGTCTATCTGTTCCTTGCGGGCTTTTTCTATGGCGACGCCCCGACGCAGATTGAGATTCGGGAAAGCCCGTTCGACAACGGCCCCGTTGTTGTGCAGGTGCCGCACCACCCGGGCGGCGTGTTTGAGGAAGACGGCAAAACCGTCACCTATTATCACGTCAGCCAGAATTGGACGTTCCGCTGCAAAAACACCGGTCGCCCGGTCAAGGGGGAGTCGCATTATTATGCGACGCTTTCCCTGCGTCCGACACAGCCGGATCAGGCGCCGCTGCGGCTGCTTTATGTTTCCGACGATGCGCTGGGCCGCGATGTGCTGATCAAGCACGGAGAAACGTTCAGCGTATACAGTTCCTTTGAAATCCCGGCGGATGCCCCTGCGGGCGTCTGGACGGTGGCGGTCAGCGTTTACGGCTTGCCGGAGGTCGTGTACGAGAACGCGCTTGTGATTGTGTAACCGGAAAACAAAGAACGCACACCTCGGTGTGCGTCTTTTCTTTTGTTCGGTTTATTCCGCCGGGGCGTCTTCGTCTGCGGGCGCTTCTTCTGCGCCTGCTTCGGCTGCCGGCTGCTCTTCCGGCCACGGGGAGTTATACGGCTCTTCCTTCTGGAACGCGCCGTTCTGGGCGGCCGCGTCCTTGAACTCTTCCACAAACGCCTTGGCCTTGTCGATCACGATGTCCTTGAGCTCTTCGAGCTTCGTGCCGGTCGGCGTTTCGTTCAGGTTCAGCACCGTGCCGTCCTGCTTCGTGATCTCGATTTCGCAGTCGAGCCCGAACGAGACCAGCGCCGTGGTCAACACCGCAAACGGGGCGGCGCCCAGGCCCACGATGGCGCCGAGGATGCCCGCGCCCAGGGGCAGATTGACCAGCGTTTCGCCGCGGCGCTTGAGCGTGACCTTGCTCGCGCCGCCGTCCTGCACCAGCGCCTTGATTTTTTCCACAATCTTTTCAGCCTGCTGCTTCAGTTGTTGTTCGTCCATCTTGTTTCACCTCAAAAAAGTTCTTGATTCCTGTTGCGGAAACTGGTATGATTATAGCAGAATCCGGCTGCGAATGCAACCGTCTGAAAGGAAAGATGCATCATGTTTGACGCACAGAAGGCAAAGGACGCCTGCGTGCAGTGGGTCCGCGATTTTTTTGAAAAGAACGGTAAGGGCTGCAACGCCGTGGTCGGCATCTCCGGCGGCAAGGACAGCTCCGTGGCGGCGGCGGTCTGCGCCGAAGCGCTCGGCCGCGACCGCGTGATCGGCGTGCTGATGCCCTGCGGCGAGCAGGCCGACATCGACTGCGCGCTGGCGCTGGTGGAGCACCTCGGCATCAGGTATTACGTTGTCAACATCAAGGACGCGGTGGACGGCGTGACGAACGCGATTCCGTTTGCGCTTTCGAAACAGAGCACCACGAACCTCCCCGCGCGCATCCGCATGGCGACGCTCTATGCCGTGTCGCAGACGCACAACGGCCGCGTGGCGAACACCTGCAACCTTTCGGAGGACTGGGTGGGCTATTCCACGCGCTACGGCGACGCCGCGGGCGACTTCAGCCCGCTGTCGCGCTTCACGGTGACCGAGGTCAAGGCCATCGGCCGCCTGCTGGGGCTGCCGGCGTTTCTGGTGGACAAGGTGCCCATCGACGGGCTCTCGGGCAAAACCGACGAAGAAAACCTCGGCTTCACCTACGCCGCGCTGGACCGCTATATCCGCGAGGGCGTGATCGACGACGAGGAGGCCAAAGCGAAGATCGACCGGCTGCACAAGCTGAACCTCTTCAAGCTGCAGCTGATGCCGGCGTTCGAATACGACGGCGATATCAAAGCGGAATAAGGGGGCGCGGACCATGGCGTTTCAGTGGGTCTATATCGGCAGCGGCCACATTGCCGAAAAAACCGCAGCCGACGTCACGCGCGGCGAGCACAGAATCGCGGCGGTCTTTGGCAGGAACAAAGAAACCGCGGCCGCGCTGGCCCAAAAGTACGGCGCGGCGGTCTATGACACCGCGGAGGACGCGATCCGCCACCCGGGCGCCGACGCGGTCTATATCGCAACGCCCCACACCTCGCACGTGGAGTACGCCTGCCTTGCCATGCGGCTCGGAAAGCCGGTGCTTTGCGAAAAGCCGGTGGGCGTCACCGAAGCGGACGTGCGGACGCTGATCGCCTGCGCCAAAGAACACGACGTCTATTTTGCCGAAGCGATGTGGACGTGGTTTTCCGACGTGGCGCAGACGGTGAAGAGGTGGGTGCAAAGCGGCAGGATCGGTACGCCGACGCACGCGGAGCTCTATTACTACTTCCCGGGGCTGATGAAGCCGCGCACCTCGCGCGTGCGCAAGCCGGAAACCGCGGGCGGTTCGCTTCTGGACGTCGGGATCTATCCGATCACCTATTGCTACAATCTGTTCGGCGTACCGGACGAGATCCGCTGCGACGGCACGATCAAGGACGGGATCGATATTGAAGAGCACGTGACGCTGCGCTACGGCGCTCTGACGTGCGAGCTTCATTCCGGGCTCAACAACCTGCGCGAAAGCTGTCTTGTGGAGGGCACGAAGGGCACGGTGAGCCTGCCGGTGCTGTTCCACGTGGCGAGCAAGGCGACGCTGAAGACCGAAACCGAAAAGGAGGTCTTCCGCGGCAAAACGGATTATCTGACCCAGTTTGACCACGTGGCCGCGGACATCCGCGCGGGCAGAAAGGAGTCGGCGCTTGTGCCGCACGAAGCCACGCTGCAGTGCATGAGAATCATGGATGAATGCCGCCGGCAGATGGGACTGCGGTATCCGTTTGAGGAATAACAAAACAAGCCGGATGACGGGACCCCGTCATCCGGCTTTGCTGATTGCTGACAGCTCAATATTTGCCAAGATAGTTGTCGATCTCCCACTGCGACACGCGCGTGCGGTATTGCTTCCACTCTTCCTCTTTGGCGTCGATGTATTTTTCGAAGACGTGCTGGCCGATGCAATTGCGCATGAAGTCGCTGTGCTTGAACTCATGCAGCGCTTCGCCCAGCGTCTTCGGCAGCGAGTGGATGCCCTGCGCGTGGCGCTCCGCCGTGGAAAGCGAAAAGATGTTGCTGTCCTTCGGCTCGGGCGGGGTGAGACCGCGCCGGACGCCGTCGAGACCGGCAAAGATGGCCGCCGCCATTTCCAGATAGGGGTTGGCTGCCGGGTCCGGGTTGCGCAGCTCAATGCGAGTGGCGCTCCCCTTGGCCGAGGGCACGCGGATCAGCGGGCTGCGGTTCTTGGCCGACCAGGCGATATAGACCGGCGCTTCATAGCCGGGCACGAGACGCTTGTAGGAATTGACGATCGGGTTCGTCAGAATCGTCATTTCCTTGATGTGCTCCATCAGCCCCGCGATGAACTGATAGGCGACGGGGGAAAGGCCGTAGGGATCCGCCGGATCGTAGAAGGCGTTTTTGCCGTCCTTCATCAGCGAGATGTTCGTGTGCATGCCGGAGCCGCATTCGCCGAACAGGGGCTTCGGCAGGAAGGTGGCGTAAAGGCCGTGGCGGTTCGCCGTGGATTTGACGACATACTTGAAGGTCATCACGTTGTCGGCGGTGCGCAGCACCTCGTCGTATTTAAAGTCGATCTCGTGCTGGGCGCGGGCGTTCTCGTGGTGCGACGCTTCGATCACGAAGCCCATGTTTTCCAGCGCCAGGCAGATCTCGTTGCGGCAGTCTTCGCCGCGGTCGGTGGGACCCAGCTCAAAGTAGCCGCCCATGTCGTGCGACTGGGTGGTCGGCTTGCCGTTTTCATCCAGCCGGAACAGGAAGAATTCGCACTCGGGGCCCACGTTGACCGTGAAGCCCATGTCCGCCGCCTCTTTGATCGCGCGGCGCAGCACGTAGCGCGGGTCGCCCTCAAAGGGGGTGCCGTCGGCGCGACAGACGTCGCAGATCAAGCGCGCGGTCTTGCATTCCTCGCGCCAGGGCAGGATCACGAAGGAATCGAGATCCGGATGCAGGCACATGTCGCTTTCCTCGATGCGCACGAAGCCGTCGATGGAGGAACCGTCGAAGCCGCAGTCGTTATTGAGCGCCTTCTGCAGCTGGCTCGTGGTGATCGACACGCTTTTGAGCATGCCCAGAATGTCGGTGAACTGCAAAAGCACGAACTTGACGTGCTCTTCCTTGGTGATGCGGACGATATCGTCTTTGGTATATCGGCTCATGGGGGACCACCTCTTTCTCTATTGTTAATATAGCACGCGCGGGAATATTTGTCAACAAAAAAGGGCGCGCGTTTTTGTGCATTAAGTAGATAAATCGGCCGAAACGGCGGTTTTCCTTGCAAACGAAACGCTTTTTTAATATAATAATAGAATCAGGGGCGGCGCCCCTTTTGAAAGTATTACCAAAACGTCGGGAGGCAATCTTATGTCTGAGAAAGTAGAGAAACAGGAAAAGCTCAATTACAAGCGGACGTTCCTGATCGGCTTCGGCTTCATGGGCTGCATGCTGCTTTGGTCGGTCTATAACTCCTATGTGCCCGTGATTCTGCGCGGCAAGCTCTCGCAGCTCGGTATCGCCGAGCTTGCCGGTTCCCACGCGTGGCTCGCGTGGCTGTCCGTGCCCCTGATCGTCAACGCGATCATGACCATCGACAACGTGTTCGGCGTGGTGTTCCAGCCGCACTTCGGCAAGAAGAGCGACCGCACCCGCAGTAAGCTCGGCAAGCGCATGCCCTACATTCTGATCTGCCTGCCGATCTGCGCGCTGTTCTTCACGTTCATCCCCGTGGCCGCCACCGTGCGCGCCGCCGGCCTTTCCATCCTTCTGATGATGGCGGTCATCATCTGCTTCAACTTTTTGATGTCTGTCTGGCGTTCGCCCGTCGTGTCGCTGATGCCGGACTTCACGCCCTCGGAGCTGCAGAGCGACGCCAACGCCGTGATCAACATCATGGGCGGCGTCGGCCAGATGGTCGGCTTCGTGGTCGGCACGATCGCGTCCACCGTCTGCGGTCTGATCGGCTTCAAGGTGCTCTCTGAAAACCTGAAGGCCGGCACCAACGAGCTGGGCGAAGTGATCGACGCCAACGGCAACGTGGTGCTCAACGCCGCGGGCCAGCCCACCTACGTCAACTATACGCCCGTCTTCGTGGTCGCGGCCGTCATCGCCGTGCTTTGCCTGGTCGTGCTCTATTTCTTCTATAAGAAGAACAAGCAGTATGACCTTTCGGCCAACGTCGGCGTTGTGGAAGACGGCGCCGAAGAAAAGAAAGAAAAGATCAAGATCAAGAACCTGCCGATCACCAAGGCGGAAAAGCGCTCGCTGTTCATTATGCTCGGCTCGCTGTTCCTGATCAACAACGCCACGGAAGCGATCATCCCCAACTTCACCAACTTTGCCAACGACACGCTGAAGGTGTCGCCGATCTATTCCACGCTGATGATGGCGGTCTTTGCCGTTTCGCTTGCCCTGTTCGGCATCCCCGCCGGCAAAATGGGCCGCAAGCTCGGCCGCAAGAAGACCATTATCATCGGCCTTGCCGCCATCGTTGCGATGTTTGCGGTTTATCTGGTCATTTCCCAGGTCCTGCCCGCCAACCCGGACGGCTCGGTCAACAAGTTCACCTGGATCGCGCTGTGGGTCGCGCTCGTCGTGGGCGGCGCGGCGGTCGGCTGCATCAACATCAACACGCTGCCCCTTGTGCTCGCCATCGGCGGCCGCGAATACGTGGGTACCTTCACCGGCTACTACTACACGGCTACGATGTCCGCTTCCGTCACCGGCCCCATCCTTTGCGGCCTTGTGATCGGTCTGTTCCATGAAGACTACAACTACATGTTCTTCTTCTGCGCGATCTTCTTTGCGCTCGGCCTGATCGCCATCAACGGCGTCAAGCACGGCGAGGTCGCCAAGGGCGAAGACACCGCCTGGCTGGACGAAGCCGTGCAGAACGCCGAAGACTGATCCGACACCACCTGACAAGCGGGGAGCCCCCCGCTTGTTTTTTTGCAAAAAAAGCTGTAAGCTTTTGCGTTTTGCGGCATTTATTACATGAAGGGGTCTTTGTTTCGTTTCATGCCCGCCACGACTTCGCTAAAAACTGTTCACGATTTCGCTATTGATTTTTGCGGCGGTTGTATGATATGATAACAATGATCCATTGACGGAAGAATTTCCGAACGAACAGAAAGGAAGACAGAAGCTATGAAACACGTGAAACAAACGCTCGCGATCCTGCTGACCGTACTGATGATCGTGACGGCCGTGCCGTTCGCCGCGTTCGGCGCCGGAAACGACCACACGCACAATTTCATCGACCAGGATCACACTGCAAAGTATCTCAAGTCCGAGGCCACCTGCAGCGCAAAGGCCGTCTATTATCTTTCCTGCCAGACCTGCCATATCAGCGCAAAGGGTATTGACGAAAGCAAAACCTTTGAGTACGGCGAAAAGAACGCGACCAATCACCCGACAGACAAGATCGAAGTGACGAAAGCCGCACAGGATCCGACGTGCATGAGCTCCGGCTGGACCGAGGAAAAGACCTGCAAGGCCTGCAACAAGGTCGTTGTGGCGTCCACGCTGATCGCCAGCGATCCGAACGCCCACAAGTCGGCGGACGGCAAGACGGCGGACTGCACGCACAGCATCGTCTGCGCGGCCTGCGGTCAGACGATTGCGGTGAATCCCGACAATCATCCCGCAGACAAGATCAAAGTGATCAAAAAAGGAAAGGCCGCAACCTGCGGCGAAGCGGGCGTGAACGATATTCTTTATTGCAGCGCCTGTGAAAAGACCATTCAGGAAGACACCGCCATCCCCGCGACCGGCAACCACACCGGCGGCACCGCCACCTGCGTCGAGCAGGCGACCTGCACTGTCTGCGGACAGAAATACGGCACGGTCGACGCGAACAACCACGACTTTGAAAAGGTTGCCGCCGTTGCGCCCAGCTGCACCGAAGCGGGCAACATCGAGCACTGGAAGTGCAAGCGCGAAGGCTGCGGCAAGCTCTTTGTGGAAGAGAACGGCCAGAAGAAGGAGACCACTGCCGAGGCGGTCAAGGTGAACGCCGACGGCACGACCCACAAGAGCCTGAAGCGCATCGCCGCCAAGGCCGCCACCTGCTCCGCCACGGGCAACATTGAATACTGGCACTGCGATGACTGCGGCTACTACTACAGCGACGCCGCCGCCACGCAGAAGATTGACCAGAGCGCAACGGTGATTGCGAAAAAAGACCACACCTGGGGCAAGCTGACGCTGGTCAGCGGCAACTGCACCAACGGCGGCACGGCAGAGCACGAGTGCTCGGTCTGCCATTTCAAAGAGACGGTGACCGTCGTTGCCGGCAAGCACCCCGACGAGGCGAAGAAGACCACGAAGGGCAAGGCCGCGACCTGCACCGAAAAGGGTACGTCCGACGAGATCGTCTGCGAGCTTTGCGGCACGGTGATTCAGCAGTCGACGGAAGTCGCCGCGCTCGGCCATAATTACGAAAACGGCAAGGCGACCGGCAAGAACGACGGCACCCACACCATCGCCTGCGTCCGCTGCGGCGCGGCGGGCGACCCGATCCCCTGCACCGACGAGAACAAAGACTGCAAGTGCGACGTCTGCAAGCAGCAGCTCGCCCACGTGTTCACCACCTATACCCCGGTCGGCGACGCGACCTGCGCGGCCGACGGCCACAAGAAAGCCATCTGCGACGTCTGCAAGGTCGCCGAAGACATCCAGATCGACGAGGGCTCCAAGGACAGCGCCCAGCACAAGTATGTCTGGACCAACCTGAACGACGCGACCTGCATCGCGAACGGTCACCGCAAGGGCGTCTGCTCGGTCTGCGGCGCCGAGGTGATGGAGGAGATCTCCGACACCGCGCTGGGCCACGTCGATTCCGACTGGCAGTATCCCGAAGGCTTTGACTGCGAAGTGGGCGGCAACCGCATCAGACGCTGCACCCGCTGCGGCGACATCACCGCGACCGAGCCCATCGAGGGCCGCGCCCACACGCCGGTCATCGATCCCGAGGTGACCAAGACCTGCACCGTGGACGGCAAGACCGCCGGTTCCCACTGCGACATCTGCGGCAAGATTCTCACCCCGCAGATCATCTTCCCGGCCGAGGGCCACAAGGCGAACGAAAACGGCTTCACCGTGACGAAGAAAGCCACCTGCACCGAAGCGGGCGAACAGACCGCGGTCTGCGGCGTCTGCGGCGAAACCTTCACCGAGACGATTCCGGCAACCGGCCACAGCTATGTGGATACCGTGGTTCCGCCGACCTGCGAAGGCGCCGGCTACACGCTGCATAAGTGCAAGACCTGCGGCGACCAGTTCAAGGAAAACATCACCTCCGCCACCGGCCACAAGATGGTCCAGAAGATCCGCCCGGCCACGACCGACGAAAACGGCAAGGTCGTGCTGACCTGCTCGGTCTGCGGCAAGAAGCAGGCCTACAAGGTCTATCGCATCAAGAAGATCACCCTGTCCCAGACGACCTTCGCGCGCGACAGCAAGGCGCACAAGCCGTCCGTGACCATCACCGACGCCAAGGGCAACAAGCTGACCAAAAACGTGGATTACAAGCTGAAGTTCTCTTCCGGCCGCAAGAAGATCGGCACCTACAAGGTGGTCATCACCTTTATGGGCGAATACAGCGGCAAGGTTACCCGCAGGTTCAAGATCGTGCCGCCCGTGGTGAAGGGCGTCAAGGCGGTTGCCGGCAAGGGCAGCGCCAAGCTCACCTGGACGCAGAACAAGTATGCTGATATCTATGTCGTCTATTGTGCCACCGCGAAGGACGGCAAGTACAAGAAGCTCGGCTCCACCACGAACCTGACCTATACCGCCGCGAAGCTGACGAGCGGCCAGACCTATTACTTCAAGGTCGCCGCCGTGCGCCGGCTGGATTCCGGCAACTACTACAGCGCAGACTTCTCGATCAAAAAGGCCACGATTCAATAAGACGATAACCGCACCGGGCGGCGCCGAAGCGCCGCCCGCTTTCTTGAATCAGGGGGCAGAGGTCAAGGAGCAAAGCGAAAGGGCGCCTTTACTAAAACGCTTGCTTTTTTCCTGAAAATATGATAAAGTGAATACGCCAAACATTTCGCATAAATCTCTGCAATTTTCACGTATGTATTTTTACCTTTTGGTAGAAGTACATGCTCATTTTGGCATATGTGAATATTGCTGAGAGACTTGTTTGGCGACAGTTTGAGCTATGTATTTTTACAGTGCGTAGCTTTTGCTGCGCACTTTTTTTGCGCAGAATGTTTCATGCTCAAGGAGGCAAACCCAAATGAAAAAGACACAACACATTCCGGCTGTGCTTTTCGCACTGCTGGCGATGTTCCTTTGCTTCGTTTTTTGCGCTTCCGCGCAGGACGCAAAAAGCGGCAGCTGCGGCGAAGCGCTGCAATGGACGCTGGAAGACGGCACGCTGACCGTCAGCGGCACCGGCGAAATGGCGGATTATTCCCGCGATCAGGCGCCGTGGGCGGCGCAGACGGTGACCCGCGTTATCGTGGAAGAAGGCGTGTCGTCCATCAGCGAAAACGCCTTCCGGCTCCATTTCAGTCTGGAACAGGTGACGCTGCCGGCATCGCTGCGCTCCATTGGCAAGACGGCGTTCTGGCAATGCGTTTCGCTGCAGAAGGCGGAACTGGCCGAAGGGCTGCAGACCATCGGCGCGCAGGCGTTCAAAGGCTGCAAGGCGCTGCAGGAGATCACGCTGCCGCAGTCGCTGGAATCCATCGGAGACGAAGCCTTCAGCGGCTGTGAAGCGCTGCCGCTGCTTTCGCTCGGGCCGAAGATGAAAACGGTGCCGGCTGGGGCGTTCAGCGACTGCAAGGCACTGCGCACCGCAACGCTTGACGACGCGATCACCGCCGTCGGCGACAACGCGTTTTTCCGCTGCGCCGCGCTGCAGCAGATTGCGCTGCCGCAAAGCCTGCAGACGATCGGCAGGAACGCGTTTGCCGAAACCGGCCTGTCGGCGGTCTCGCTGCCGCCGGCGGTGACAGAATTGGGAGACGCCGCTTTTTCGGGCTGCAACGCCTTGGAGGCGGTGACATTCCCCGACGGTCTGACGACTATCGGCAGCGGTGCGTTTATGAACTGCGCCGCGCTGAAAGAGGCACAGATTCCAAACAGCGTGACAACGCTCGGCGGCTCCGCGTTTTCGTCCTGCGCGGCGTTGACAAAGGTGACGCTGCCCAACATGCTCACGGCGGTTCCCGAAAACTGCTTTTCCGGCTGCGCGCTGCTCAAAGAAGCTGCGCTGTCGGACGGCCTGACCGCGATCGGGACAGGAAGCTTTTCCGCCTGCGCGGCGCTGGAAAGCCTGCAGATCCCGGCAACTGTGACGGCAATCGGCGCGGCAGCGTTCCGGGGCTGCGTGTCGCTGGAAACCATAGAGCTTCCTGCCGCCGTCTCCGCCGTAGAAGCGGAGTCGTTTTCCGGCTGCAGCAAGCTGCAGAAAGCAACACTGCCGCAGCAGGCGACACAGATCGGCGACAAAGCGTTTGCTTCGTGCGGCTTGCTGAAGGACGTTGTTTTTCCGCTGCAGCTGAAGACCATCGGCAAAGAAGCCTTCCTGCGCTGCTATGAACTCAAAGTGTTGGCGTTGCCGCAAGGGCTGACCGCCATCGGCAAAGACGCGTTTGAAGGAACGGGCTGTCTGGAAGACCCCGAAAACCGAATCGACAGCTGCGTTTACGCCGGCAGTTATCTTCTGCAGGGCGATCCGGGCCGGACGACGTATGCGGTCCGAGAGGGGACGACCCTGATTGCGGATGACGCGCTGGTCTTAACGGACAAGCTGGAGACGATCACGCTGCCGGAAACGCTGACTTCGTTCGGCAATGCCGACTTTTCTGCCTGCACGGCGCTGCAGAAGGTAAACTACGGCGGTACGGAAGCACAGTGGCACGCGCTGACGGCGGGCGGCAGGAAGCCGCTTGAACCGCTGGCGGCGGCCGAAGTGCATTGCAAAGCCGCAGACGGCAGCACGCTGGTGCTGTCTGCCGTTCCGATGCCGGAAACGGAATCCACCTGCACGGTGTGCGGCACCTACGGCGGCAAACAGTGCAGCAACTGCGGCGCGGTGGTTGTTCAGCCGAAGGAAAAGGGCATAGCGGCACACGACTGGGAAGAAAAAGAGAACCGGGGCGCCACCTGCGTGAAAAAGGGCACCGTCGTCTTTGTTTGCACCGTGTGCGGCGAAACCAGCACCGTGCAGCGGCTGATGCCGGGCGTGCATATGAACACGGGAACCGTTCCGGCAACGGAACCGACGTGCAAATCATTTGGTTACACCGAGGGCGTTTATTGCTACGACTGCCACAAGTATCTTTCCGGCCATCAGCAGCTGCCGATGGGGCACCGTTATACGGAGACCCTGAAGCCGGCCACCATGGAAAAGAACGGCAAGATTGTCAGGACCTGCGTCTACTGCCGGATGAAAAGCTCAACGCTGATCTATCGCGTTCAAAAGATCTCGCTTTCCGGTACGCGCTTCGTGTATGACGGCAAATCGCACAAGCCTTCGGTGACCGTTACCGACACCAAGGGCAACAAGCTCGTGAAGAAAGTCGATTACAGACTAAACTATTCTTCCGGCAGAAAAGCGGTCGGCATCTACACGGTCACCGTCACCTTCCAGGGCAACTATGCGGGAGAAAAAACGCTGAGCTTCAAAATTGTTCCGCCCGCGGTCAAGAACCTGAAAGTGACCGCCGGCAAGAACAGCGCCAAGCTGACCTGGGCAAAGAACAAGCAAACCGATCTCTACATAATCTATCGGGCCGCTGCAAAAGACGGCAAGTATAAAAAGCTCGGTACTGCCAAAGAGCCGGCGTATACCGCGGAAAAGCTGACGGGCGGCAAGGTCTACTACTTCAAAGTAGTTGCTGTTCGCAAGCTGGATTCCGGCAATCTATACAGCGCCGATTCCGCGATTAAAAAAGTCAGAGTGAAATAACCGCAACGGGCGGCGCCGAAGCGCCGCCCGCTTTCTTTCGGAACGAAGGGCCCGAGGGCGCATGCCCCCTCCCCAAACCTCTCCACTCTCAATTCTCCATTCTCAATTCTTAATTCTTAATTCTTAATTCTTAATTCCTGCCCCCCGGCTCCTCAATTTCCCCTTTTTCCTCTTCGCTCTTGACTATTTCGCGTTTTTATTATATCATTACATGAAATGATTTGCGAAGCACAGGAGGCCCTTATGAACAACACCGAAAAAACCATGGAAAAAATCGTCAGCCTTTGCAAGACCAGAGGCTTTGTTTATCCCGGCAGCGAGATCTACGGCGGCCTGTCCAACGCGTGGGACTACGGCCCGCTCGGCGTGGAATTCAAGAACAACGTCAAACGCGCCTGGTGGAAGAAGTTCGTGCAGGAAAGCCCGTATAACGTCGGCCTCGATTCCGCCATTCTGATGAACCCGCAGGTGTGGGTCGCGTCGGGCCACGTGGGCGGCTTTTCCGACCCGCTGATGGACTGCAAGGACTGCAAGACCCGCCACCGCGCCGACAAGCTGATTGAAGACACCGGCGTCAACCCGGCCGGCTGGTCGTTCGAGCAGATGAGCCAGTACATCAAGGACAACAACATCTGCTGCCCCGACTGCGGCAGCTGCAACTTCACCGATATCCGCAAGTTCAACCTGATGTATAAGACCTATCAGGGCGTCACCGAGGATTCCAAGAGCGAAATCTATCTGCGCCCCGAAACCGCGCAGGGCATTTTTGTCAACTTCCTCAATATCCAGCGCACCACGCGCCGCAAGGTGCCGTTCGGCGTCTGCCAGATCGGCAAGTCGTTCCGCAACGAGATCACCCCGGGCAACTTCATCTTCCGCATCCGCGAATTCGAGCAGATGGAGCTGGAGTTCTTCTGCAAGCCCGGCACCGAGCTGGAGTGGTTCGCCTATTGGAAGGATTACTGCAAGCAGTTCCTGCTTTCGCTCGGCATGCAGGAGGAAAACCTCAAGCTGCGCGACCACGAGCAGAAGGAGCTGTCGCACTATTCCAACGCGACGACCGACTTCGAATACAAGTTCCCGTTCGGCTGGGGCGAGCTCTGGGGCGTTGCCAGCCGCACCGACTTTGACCTGACCGCCCACCAGACCACGAGCGGCAAGAGCCTCGAGTATTTCGACCCGGTCACCAACGAAAAGTATCTGCCCTACGTCATCGAGCCGTCGCTCGGCGCCGACCGCGTGGCGCTGGCCTTCCTCGTGGAAGCCTATGACGAAGAGGTGGTGGACGAAGCGAAGAACGACACCCGCGTGGTGCTGCACTTCCATCCGTACCTGGCGCCGTTCAAGGCCGCCGTGCTGCCGCTTTCCAAGAAGCTCGGCGAACAGGCGACCGAGGTCTATCACGCGCTGCAGAAGAAGTTCAGCGTCGATTACGACGACGCCGGCTCCATCGGCAAGCGGTACCGCCGCCAGGACGAGATCGGCACGCCGTTCTGCATCACCTATGACTTCGATTCCGTGGAGGACGGCTGCGTCACCGTGCGTGACCGCGACACGATGGATCAGATCCGCATGCCGATCGCCGACCTCGCCGCGTATATCGAAAGCAAACTGGAGTTTTGAGATAGGGATTAAGGGATTAAGGGATTAAGGGACGCGCTGAACCTTGGTTCCGTAGAAAAATCATTCCCCGCGTTTCAAACGCTGTGGCAATCCTCAGTCTCTCAGTCTCTTGGTCTCTCAACCCCTCAACCCCTCAACCCCTCAGCCCCTCAATCCCTGCCCCGGAGGTATTCTCATGCATGACTTTTTAAAGAAATTCCCGTTCCCGCTGGTCGTTGTCATCGTGTATCTTTGCATCGGCTTTCTTGCGGGCGTCTGGCATCCGACGTGGCTGCTGTTTTTGCTGATTCCGGCCTATTATATGCTGGTCTGGTCGATCGGCGAAAAGGGAAAGGGCGGCTCCACCCGCGAGGTGCTGCAGCGGTTTCCGTTCCCGGTGATCATCGTGATCGCCTATCTGGTGCTGGGCTTCGCCTTCCATCTGTGGCATCCGGGCTGGCTGATCTTTTTGCTGATCCCGCTGTATTATTCCCTGATCCCGCTGATCAAGGACGAAGAACAATAAGCATCTTGGGCAGTCCGTCGGGCTGCCTTTTTTGTCAGACGGGCGTGATGTTTTGTCTGAACGTGCGTGTAAGAAACAGAAAGAGACGTCTTTCGGAAAGGAAGGATTCTTCCATGGACAACGGTGCGAACAGCTATCGCCGCTGGCTCGAGGGCGACGAGAGCGCACTGACCGCGCTGGTGACGGCGTACCGTCCCGGGCTGCGGGCCTATCTTTGCGGCATCGTGCATGATTGGGCGCTGGCCGACGATCTGACGCAGGAGACCTTTGTCAAGCTCTGCCTCAAAAAGCCGCGCGACAAGGGCACCGCGTCGTTCAAGACGTGGCTCTATACCATCGGCCGCCGCACGGCGTTCGATTGGCTGCGCAAAGAAAAACGGCTGAAGCGCGTGTCGCTGGACGACTGCTTTGAGCTGGCCGGCGGCAGCACTCCCGAAACAGAGCTGCTGCGGGCCAGGACGACGGAACGGCTGAACGCGGCGATGGAAACGCTGCAGCCGCAGCACCGGCAGATTCTGTATCTCATCTATTTTGAAGACTTCACGCCCGCGCAGGCGGCAAAGATCCTCGGCAAAAGCAGCCACAACGTGTCTGCGCTGCTTTACCGCGCCAAGGACGCCCTGCGCCGCGCCCTGAACGAGGAGGTTCTTTTCGATGAAAACTGACCGAGAAATGGCCGAAGCCATTCTGCAGGAAGTTCACACGCGCCGCGCCGCCAGAAAGCGCCGCACTGTTGCGCTCGCCGCGGTCGCAGTCGTTGCGCTCGCGGTGACGGCGGCGGTCGCCGGATGGCAGACGGGGCTGTTTCCGCCCCGCGCCGGAGGAGACTCGACTCAAATGGCGCTCGACGTCCAGCAGCAGCCGGTTTTGCCCGCGCCGGGAACGTCCGGCGTGCAGCAGCAGGCCGCGCAGGTGCCGGAACCCTCCGGCGACGGCGCCGCGCAGACGACAAACGGCATCACGACGACCGCCAACCTGACCACGAGCGCCCCGGCGCAGCAGGGACAGGCCGGCACCACGCAGGGCGCTTCTATGCCAAGCGAAGAGTCCGGCGGCGAAAGCTACGGCGGTCCGGTCGGCGGCGTGCGGATCCCCGCCCTGCCGCGGGACCGCACGATT
This sequence comes from Clostridiaceae bacterium, assembly GCA_016290665.1. GTDB lineage: Bacteria > Bacillota > Clostridia > Oscillospirales > Acutalibacteraceae > UBA6857. The sequence continues at coordinate 24,007 of JAEEUW010000014.1, forward strand.
CAATACACCGGCGAAGCCGTCACCGACGAAGAGGCCGCGGCGTATTTCAAAGAGAATACGTGGCTGCAAAGCGCGCTCACCTCGAGCGGGGTGGACGCAGGCGGTCTCCGCTTTGCCGAACACGGCTACTGCCACGTCAGCTATGACGGCACAGAGGGGAAGCCCCTTGAGGTGCGGCAGAACTTCCGCGACTATCTTGTCTGGAACGGCAGGGGCGACCTGGTCGCCATTGTGACGCTGACGAAGGAAAACGGCGTTCTTTCCGCCACGCCGGCGTTCGGCGGCCCGTGGTTCGGCGACTACAGCGCCTTCTTGCAGCAGCACCGGGGCGAGGCGCTCGTCTTCGTCTATGCAGGCTGGATAGAGCTGGTCATCACGCCGGACAACCGGGTCTGCAACCCGCAGGGGACGGACGTCAGCCGGTATCTGGAGGGCATTGAAAACCCGTATGAGATCTTTCGCTGCGACGCGGCGACCTACACGCCATAAATCAAAAAGCTCTTTTGGTTCCTTTTCTCTCGAGAAAAGGAACGCCCGCGCGGCGAGCGCAAAAAAAAAGAACGGAGGGAACACCATGAAACGAAAACTGAAAACCGCGCTGCTTGTCGTGCTTTGTATTGCATTGGCAGTCGGCGGCGGATTCGGGTATTACGCGCTGAAAAAAGCGTGGTATCAAACCCACACCTTTCCCGTTCCCGACAAACCGGACGAGCTGGAAACCGAGCCCTACGTCATAGACTATCTCTTTGACCCGGACAATCTGCAGCAGATGACCGCCGCCGTTGACGATATCTTTGTCGGGCGCGCGGAAGCGTGCATCGGCACGACATATGAAGACGCGGACCTTCGCCGCGGAAAATGGGTCGGCACCCCCGCGACGCATTACCGGATCACGAATCTCGGCAATATCAAGGGGAACCTGCGCACAGACGTGCCGCTGGAGGCGCAAACCTTCGGCGGCGTGCAGATCGGCGGCAAAACAGCCATGGCGCCGCCGGGCGGCTTTTTGACCGTGGGGCACTGTTACATTCTTCTGATGAGCGCGAATCCGGAGGGCGACCTCTGCTTCGGCCGGAAAGCGGATCTCGGCGCGCAGATCGACCGGGGAGAGCTGGCCGCCTATTTTGACAGCTTGCAATCGGAAGGAAACCCGACACTGCCGGACGGGGCGTCGCCCGCGCTGCAGACGATCGACCGCTATGTGCAGGCGTATCAAAACCGGGACCCTGCCTTTGAAAGAGCCGAGCGCTATCCGTCGAAGTATGAGCAGGACTGATTGTATCATGATGTTATAAACCGCAGCGCCTCATGAAAACGAGGTGCTGCGGTTTCTTTTTTTGCCCTTCCCGGGCGCTTTTCTATTATATATATGTCTGTTTTCCGCATCCGTTCCGGCAAGCGGCGGCATAGCCTTGTGTCCGCTGCGGTTCCGACGCCCACATTTAGTGAAAAATCCCGGCGCGAACACCCGATATAGTGGTCAAAAATCGGCCGAAAAAAATCTGCATTTTTCACAAACTTTTTTTCGCAAAATCGTTGACATTTCACAAAGACTATGGTATCATATCGAAGTCTGCGAGTGGGCATAGGTGGGTATAACTATGCCATCTTGCAACCAAACGATATGCGATGATGCGGGAGGTGGCTGCCCTCTGAGGCAGGGAATTTCCGCGGAGTATGTCCGATTCAAAACCGGGCGATCAATATGTTGCGCGATCAGCCGCTTCTTGCGTGGGCTCTGCCCAGCGGCCGACAGGCGTAAACTGCGCTTTTTTGGGCGCCATGCCGGAAATATTGCCTTTCCGGTTTTTCAATGGGAAGGCAGGAAACACCCGGACAGGTTGACAAAAATCGCGAATGCCCGCCACACAATTTTTATGGAGGCGAACAATCAATGGCAGTGAAGGAAAAAATCCGTATCAGACTGAAAGGGTATGATCACAACCTGGTCGACAAGGCGGCTGTGATGATCGTGGAAGCTGCGAAGCGCACCAACGCGACGGTTTCCGGTCCCATCCCCCTTCCGACAGAGAAGGAAATCGTGACGATCCTGCGCGCGGTACATAAGTACAAGGACAGCCGCGAACAGTTTGAACAGAGAACACACAAAAGACTCATTGACATCATCAGACCGACACCCAAGACCGTGGAGGCTCTGACAAATCTTGAAATTCCGGCAAGCGTTGAAATCGAAATCAAGAGATAACTGCTCTCTGAACTTCTGATTTATACCCGCACCGCTACCAGAAGGTCACGTTGGCGAAAGGTCCAACCAATAACCAAAGGAGGAAACAATCATGAAAAAAGGTCTTATCGGCAGAAAAATCGGCATGACGCAGATCTTCAACGACGCAGGGAACGTTGTCCCCGTCACCGTCGTGGAACTCGGCCCGTGCGCAGTCGTCCAGAAGAAGACGGTTGAATCCGACGGCTACGACGCCGTTCAGCTCGGCTTCGACGACAAGAAAGTTACCAGAACCACCAAGCCCGAAGCGGGCCACTTCAAGAAGGCGGACGTCGCCCCGAAGAAGGTCCTCAAGGAGTTCCGTCTCGACGATATCAGCGCGCTGAACGTCGGCGACATCCTCAAGGCTGATCTGTTCGAAGTCGGCGAAAAGGTCGACGTCGTCGGCACCAGCAAGGGCAAGGGCACCGCAGGCTCCATCAAGCGCTGGAACTTCTCCCGCCTGAAGGAATCGCACGGTACCGGCCCCGTCGCCAGACACGCCGGCTCCCTGGGCGCCTGCTCCGATCCGTCCCGCGTTTACAAGGGCAAGAAGCTCGCCGGCCACCTCGGCAGCGAACGCGTCACGATCCAGAATCTGGACGTTGTGAAAATCGACGCGGAAAACAACCTCATCGCGATCAAGGGCGCCATCCCCGGCCCGAAGAAGGGGATCGTCATGGTCGTCAACAGCGTGAAGAAAGCGTAAAGAAAGGAGTTGTTCTGAATGCCTAACGTAACAGTATTCGACGTCAACGGTAACAAAGTGTCAGAGCTTGCGCTCAACGAAAGCATCTTTTCCATCGAACCGAACGTTTCGGCGATGCATCTGATGGTCAAAGCGTATCTGGCAAATCAGCGTCAGGGCACACAGTCAACCCTGACCCGCTCGGAAGTTTCCGGCGGCGGCAAAAAGCCCTGGAGACAAAAGGGCTCCGGCCGCGCAAGACAAGGCTCCACCAGAGCGCCCCAGTGGTATCACGGCGGTATCGCCCACGGCCCGAAGCCGAGAGCTTACGGCCTGGCGGTCAACAAGAAGGTCAAGAGACTTGCCATGAAGTCCGCGCTTTCCTCGAAGGTGCTCGACGGTGAAATGATCGTCCTCGACGAGCTGAAGCTCGACGCGATCAAGACCAAGGAGATCGTCAAGGTGCTCGCCGCGCTGGAAACCGGCAAAAAGACCCTCATCGTGCTTCCGGAGAAGGACGACATCATCTACAGAAGCGCAAGAAACATCGCGGGCGTCAAGGTTTCCCTTGTGAACACCCTCAATGTTTACGACATTCTCAACTGCAACAGCATGATCGTGCTGAAGGATGCGGTTGCCAAGATCGAGGAGGTTTATGCATAATGGCACAGTTCGCACATGACATCATCCTCAAGCCCGTCATCACGGAAGAATCCATGACCGGGACCGCGTTCAAGAAATACACCTTCAAGGTGAAGAAGAACGCGAACAAGGCCGAGATCAAAAAGGCGGTCGAAGAAGTCTTCGGCGTCAAGGTCGCAAAGGTCAACACCATGAACTGCAAAGGTCATCTCAGACGCTACGGCCGCTACGAGGGCTACACCCCGTCGTGGAAGAAAGCGATCGTCACCCTGACCGAAGACAGCAAGACGATCGATTTCTTCGACGGTCTGCTCTAATCCCTTAAACTATTAAATCCAAGTGGTAATGTATGGAGGCCGACATCCTCCGCGAAACCACTGACAGGAGTGTGAATCAAATGTCAATTCGTGTGCTCAAGCCCGTCACGAACGGCACGAGAAACATGTCGTATACCGACTACACCGGTCTTTCCAAGAACGGTCCCGAGAGAAGCCTGCTGGCTCCCCTCAACAAAAAGAGCGGCCGCAACAGCTATGGCCGCATCACGGTTCGCCACCGCGGCGGCGGCAACCGCAGAAAGTATCGCATCATCGATTTCAAGCGCGACAAGTTCGACGTCAAAGCGACCGTCGCCTCGATCGAATACGACCCCAACCGCTCCGCGCACATCGCGCTGCTGCAGTATGAGGACGGCGAAAAGAGATACATCATCGCGCCCGACGGTCTGAAGGTCGGCGACGTGGTGGAAGCCGGTCCCGCGGCGGATATCAAGCCGGGCAACGCCCTGCCGCTTGTCAACATCCCCACCGGTACCTTCATCCACAACGTGGAGCTGTATCCCGGCCGCGGCGGCCAGCTTGCAAGAGCTGCCGGCAACGCCGCTCAGCTGATGGCGAAGGAAGGCGGCTACGCGCTGCTCAGACTTCCCTCCAGCGAGCTTCGCAAAGTGCCCGAAACCTGCATGGCGACGATCGGCGTCGTTGGCAACACCGACCACGAGAACGTCAAGATCGGCAAGGCCGGCCGTACCCGTCACATGGGCATCCGTCCGACCGTCCGCGGTTCCGTCATGAACCCGTGCGACCACCCGCACGGCGGCGGCGAAGGCAAATCCCCGATCGGCCGTCCCGGCCCTGTCACCCCGTGGGGCAAGCCTGCTCTCGGCTACAAGACTCGTGCGAAGAAGAATCGTTCCGACAAGCTTATCGTGAAGCGTCGCAACGACAAATAACGGTCGATGAAAGGAGCTATGAATCATGAGCAGAAGCACTAAAAAAGGACCCTTCGTGCAGGAAAGACTGTATGACAGAGTCGTGAAAATGAATGAAAAGGGCGAAAAGATCGTCCTGAAGACCTGGAGCCGCAGCTCCACGATCTTCCCCGAATTCGTCGGCCACACCTTCGCCGTGCACGACGGACGCAAGCACGTCCCCGTGTATATCACGGAAGACATGGTCGGCCACAAGCTCGGTGAATTCGCGCCGACCCGCACCTTCCGCGGCCACGCCGGCTCGAAGACCTCGAACAACGGTAAGTAAGTCGAAAGGAGTGTATTGAAATGGAAGCAACCGCAAAAGTTACTTTTGTGCGCATTGCACCGCGCAAGGTGAAGATCGTTCTCGATCTGATCCGGAACCAGCCGGCCGACAAGGCCGCCGCGATCCTCAAGTACACGCCGAAGGCTGCGTGCGAGGTCGTTGCAAAGCTGCTGAAATCCGCTGTTGCCAACGCGGAAAACAAAGATATGGACACGTCCCGCCTGTACGTTGCGGAATGCTACGTCGGCCAGGGCCCGACCCTCAAGCGGATCCGTCCGCGCGCCCAGGGCCGTGCGAACCGTATCAACAAGAAGACATCTCACATCACCCTTGTTCTCAAGGAAGCGGAATAATTAAGGAGGAGGTTAAACAATGGGCCAGAAAGTCAATCCTAACGGCTTAAGAGTCGGTGTTATCAAAGACTGGGAATCTCGTTGGTATGCAAAGAAGCATGACTTCGGCGACACCCTCGTGGAAGATTATGAGCTTCGTGAGTATCTCCTTAAAACACTCGCTCCCGCCGGCGTACCCAAAGTTGAGATCGAACGTGACGCCAAGCGCGTTCGCATCAATATCCACGTTGCGAAGCCCGGTATGGTGATCGGTCGCGGCGGCGCCGAGATCGAAAAGCTGAAAGCCACCCTCGAAAAGAAGGTCGGCAAAGCGGTTTCGCTCAACATCATCGAGATCAAGAACCCCGACGTCAACGCGCAGCTCGTTGCCGAAAGCATCGCGGGTCAGCTCGAACGCAGAATTTCCTTCCGCCGCGCACTCAAGCAGTCCATCGGCCGCGCCATGAAAATGGGCGCCAAGGGCATCAAGTGCCAGGCGTCCGGCCGTCTGGGCGGCGCCGAAATCGCGAGAAGTGAAACGTACAAAGAGGGAACGATTCCCCTTCAGACGATCCGTGCCGACATCGACTACGGTTTCGCTGAAGCCAAAACCACCTACGGACGCATCGGCGTCAAGGTCTGGATCTATGCAGGCGAAGTGCTTCAGGTTTCCAACAACGAAAACCGCCGCCGTCCGGACCGCCGTCGTCCCAGACAGCGCAGAGAAGATCGTCGGGAAGGAGGCAACAAATAATGTTATTACCGAAGCGTGTCAAACGTCGTAAAGTGCAGCGCGGCCGTCTGAAAGGCACAGCGCATAAGGGCAACCAGGTCACCTACGGTGATTACGGTCTTGTCGCCCTCGAACCCGCGTGGATCACCTCCAGACAGATCGAGGCGGCCCGTATCGCCATGACCCGCTGCATCAAGCGCGGCGGTCAGGTCTGGATCAAGATCTTCCCCGATAAGCCCATCACGCAAAAGCCGGCAGAGACCCGCATGGGTTCCGGTAAAGGCTCGCCCGAATACTGGGTGGCCGTTGTCAAACCGGGCCGTGTGATGTTTGAAATCGCAGGCGTCGACGAAGCGCTTGCCCGTGAGGCGATGCGGCTTGCCGCAAACAAACTGCCGATCAAGTGCAAGTTCGCGACGAAAGCAGATCAGACAAAGGAAGGTGAACAGTCATGAAAGCTAGCGAAATCAGAAAACTGTCCGCCGCAGAGATGGACGAAAAGCTCGCAGAGCTGAAGAAGGAGCTTTTCAATCTTCGCTTCCAGCAGGCTGTGAATCAGCTGGATAACCCGATGAGAATCAACGCAGTGAAAAAGGATATCGCCCGGATCAAGACCGTTCAGCGCGACATCGAGCTTCACGGCGCAAATTCCTGAGGAAAGGGAGGTACATGACAGATGGAAAGAAACCTTCGTAAAACACAGGTTGGTATCGTGACGAGCGACAAGATGGAAAAGACCGTCGTCGTGACGATCAAGGATAAGGTCCGTCACCCGCTTTACAAGAAGATCGTGAACCGCACCGTCAAGGTGAAGGCGCATGACGAAAAGAACGAATGCGGCATTGGCGACCGTGTGCTGATTATGGAAACCCGCCCCCTCTCCAAAGACAAGAGATGGCGCGTGGTCGAGATTATTGAGAAAGCCAAATAATTTGGTGCAGCTTAAAGGAGGCCAAATACAATGATTCAACAGCAGAGTTATCTGAAAGTTGCCGACAACACCGGCGCGAAGGAACTGATGTGCATTCGCGTACTGGGCGGCACCGGAAGAAGATATGCGAATATCGGTGACGTCATTGTTGCTTCTGTCAAGAAGGCAGCACCGGGTGGCGTCGTGAAAAAAGGCGAAGTCGTCAAGGCGGTCATCGTCCGCTCCGCGACAGGCGTTCGCCGCGATGACGGAACATATATCCGTTTCGATGAAAACGCAGCCGTTATCATCAGAGATGACAAAAACCCCAGAGGTACCCGTATCTTTGGACCGGTTGCGAGAGAGCTTCGTGAGAAGGACTATCTGAAGATCCTCTCCCTTGCTCCCGAAGTACTTTAAGGAGGTGTCACGATGAGTAAGGTTCACGTGAAAACAGGCGACCAGGTCGTTGTCATCAACGGCAAAGATCGTGGCGCCAGAGGCAAGGTCCTGCAGGTCAGCCCGAGCGAGGGCAAAGTGATCGTGGAAGGGATCAATGTTGTATCCAAGCATGTCAAGCCCCGCAAGATGGGTGAGCCGGGCGGCATCATCAAGGCGGAAAGCGCCCTGTATGCCTCGAAGGTTCAGCTGATCTGCCCCAAATGCGGCAGACCGACCCGCGTCGGCCACGTGATCGTGGAAGAAAAGGGCGGACAGAAGAAGATGCGCGTCTGCAAAAAAGCGGACTGCGGCGCAAAGTTTGAATAAGGGAGGCACATGACGATGGCAAGATTGAAAGACACTTACGTCAACGAGGTTGCACCCGCGTTGATGAAGAAGTTCGGCTATAAGAGCGTGATGCAGATCCCGAAGATCGAAAAGGTCGTTGTGAACGTCGCCTGCGGCGAAGCGAGAGATAACTCCAAGATCCTCGACGCGATCGTTTCCGATATCAGACAAATCACCGGTCAGCAGCCCGTGCTCTGCAAGGCGAAGAAGAGCGTTGCGAACTTCAAACTGCGCGAAGGCATGACCATCGGCGCGAAGGTGACGCTCAGAGGCGACAAGATGTATGAATTCATCGACCGCTTCTTCAACCTGGCGCTGCCCCGCGTGCGCGACTTCCGCGGTATCAACCCGAACGCGTTCGACGGCAGAGGCAACTATTCCGTGGGTATCAAAGAACAGCTGATCTTCCCGGAAATCGACTATGACAAGATCGACAAGGTCCGCGGCATGGACATCTGCTTTGTCACCACCGCGAAGACCGACGAAGAAGCAAGAGAGCTGCTCACGCTTATGGGCGCCCCGTTCGAGAAACAGTAAGGAGGAATTACTTATGGCAAAGACTTCGATGAAAGTAAAGCAGAAAAGACCCGCCAAGTATTCCACAAGGCAGTATAACCGCTGCAAGATCTGCGGCAGACCCCACGCGTATCTTCGTAAATACGGTGTGTGCCGTATCTGCTTCAGAGAACTCGCGCACGCAGGCCAGATCCCGGGCGTGAAAAAAGCAAGCTGGTAAGCAGTTGCAATCAAAACAGGAGGTAAAGGAATTATGCAAGTTACAGACGCAATCGCTGATATGCTTACAAGAATCCGTAACGCAAGTTCAGCAAAACACGATTCAGTGAAAATTCCTGCATCCAACGTGAAGAAGGCAATTGCGCAGATTCTTGTGGATGAAGGTTACATCAAGAGCTACACCGTCGAAGACGACGGCAAGCAGGGCATGATCACCGTACAGCTCAAGTACGGCCCGAACAAATCGCAGGTGATCACCGGTCTCAAGCGCGTCAGTAAGCCGGGTTTGAGAATTTACACAAACTGTGAAGATATGCCCAAGGTGATGAAGGGTCTCGGCATCGCGATCCTCTCCACGTCCAAGGGCATCATGACCGACAAGGACGCACGCAAAGCCAATGTTGGCGGCGAAGTTCTTGCGTTCATCTGGTAAGGAGGTGCCCACATGTCACGAATCGGTAAGAAAGCGATTACGATTCCCGCCGGCGTTGATGTCACAATCGAAGGCAACACCGTGACGGTGAAAGGCGCGAAGGGTACCCTCACCAATACCTTTAAGCCCAACATCACGATCGAAAAAGACGGCGCGGAGATCAAATTATCCCGCCCGGACGATCAGAAAGAAAACAGAGCACTTCACGGTCTTACCCGCACGCTGATCGCCAACATGATCGAAGGCGTGTCCACCGGTTTCAAGAAAGAGCTTGAAATCAACGGTATCGGTTACCGTGCCGAGAAGAAGGGCTCCGACCTTGTGATGAAGATCGGTTACTCGCACGACGTGATCATGTCTGAAACAGACGACATCACGATCGACGTTCCGGCTCCGAACAAGATCGTCATCAGCGGCCCCGACAAGCAGAAGGTTGGCCAGTTTGCCGCGGAAGTCCGCGAAAAGCGTCCGCCGGAACCCTATAAGGGCAAGGGCATCAAGTACGCCGACGAACACATCCGCCGCAAAGAAGGCAAAGCCGGTAAGGGTAAATAAGATTGGTAAAGGAGTGAAATCACAATGGTTACAAGACAAGACAGCAATAAAGCCAGACAAAAACGCCATAAGAGAGTGCGCGCGAAGATCAGCGGCACAGCAGCGTGTCCGCGTCTTAGCGTCTACCGTTCACTCAACCACATCTATGCCCAGCTCATCGACGACGTCAATGGCGTCACGCTCGCATCTGCGGCAAGTGTTGAAAAAGAGTTTGAGTACGGCGGAAACCAGGAAGCCGCGAAGAAGGTCGGCGAACTGCTCGCCAAGCGCGCTGCCGAAAAGGGCATCGAAGAATGCGTTTTTGACAGAGGCGGCTACATCTATCACGGTCGTGTTGCAGCGCTCGCCGAAGGCGCGCGTGAAGGCGGCCTGAAGTTCTAAGCAAGGAGGAAAATCAAAATGACGAAAATTGATGCATCGGCTTATGAACTTACAGAACGCGTTGTCACGATCAACCGTGTTTCCAAAACCGTAAAGGGCGGTCGTATTTACAAATTCGCGGCCCTCGTGGTTGTCGGCGACGGCAACGGCATCGTCGGTTTCGGCCTCGGCAAATCCGGCGAAGTGCCCGACGCGATCCGTAAGGGTATTGAAGACGCGAAGAAGAATCTGATGAAGGTTGCGCTCAAGGGCACGACCATTCCCCACGAGATCGTCGGCAAGTTCGGCGCAGGCGTCGTCCTGCTGAAGCCGGCTGCCCCCGGTACCGGCGTGATCGCCGGCGGCCCGGTCCGTGCGGTCGTGGAAACGGTCGGTATCAAGGATATCCGTACCAAGGCGCTTCGTTCGAATAACCCCTGCAACGTCGTCAGAGCGACGCTCGACGGACTTTCAAAGCTGCGCAACGTGGAAGAAGTTGCTGCGATCCGCGGCAAGTCCGAGCAGGAAATCTTAGGGTAAGGAGGGCGCTGTCATGGCAGATGTAAAGGTAAAGCTTGTGAAAAGCCTGATCGGCTGCAAGAAAGATCAGATCGCCACCGCCCATGCACTTGGTCTTCGCAAGATCGGGGACGAGGCTATTCAGCCGAACAACCCACAGACACAGGGCAAGGTGAA
>JAEEUW010000095.1 GCA_016290665.1 Clostridiaceae bacterium
GCGGGCAATCGGATATCCGCTGGCCTTGGAGGCGAGCGCCGAGGAGCGCGACACGCGCGGGTTGACTTCGATCAGGAAGTATTCGCTGGAATTCGGATTCAGCGCAAACTGCACGTTGCAGCCGCCTTCGATCTTCAGCGCGCGGATGATCTTGATGGCGGAATCGTTGAGCATTTTGAGGTCGTACTCGTTCAGCGACATGATCGGCGCAACCACAATGGAATCGCCGGTATGCACGCCGACGGGGTCCACGTTTTCCATCCCGCAGATCGTGATGGCGGTGTCGTTGCTGTCGCGCATGACTTCGAATTCGATCTCTTTATAGCCCTTGACGCTCTTTTCAATCAGCACCTGATGCACCGGAGAGAGCGCGAAGCCGTTGAGGCCGATCTCCACGAGTTCTTCTTCGTTATAGGCAAAGCCGCCGCCCGTGCCGCCGAGCGTGAACGCCGGACGCAGCACCACGGGATAGCCGATCCGTTTGGCGGCCGCCTTGGCTTCTTCAATGCTGTAGGTGATCTCGGAGGGAATCACCGGCTCGCCGATGGCTTCGCAGAGCTCCTTGAACTTTTCGCGGTCCTCCGCCTTTTCAATGCTGTCGGAGCTGGTACCGAGCAGCAGCGTGTGGCATTCGCGCAGCACGCCCTTGCGCTCAAGCTGCATGGCAAGGTTCAGACCGGTCTGGCCGCCGATGCCCGGCACAATGGCGTCCGGACGCTCATAGCGCAGAATCTTGGCGATGTATTCCAGCGTCAGCGGTTCCATATAGACCTTGTCCGCAATCGTCGTGTCGGTCATGATGGTGGCGGGATTGGAGTTGCAGAGGATGACCTCGTAGCCCTCCTCCTTCAGCGCCAGACACGCCTGCGTGCCCGCGTAGTCAAATTCCGCCGCCTGTCCGATCACGATGGGACCGGAGCCGATGATCAGCACCTTTTTGATATCCGTTCTCTTTGCCATGGTGTTACCTCCTGCTGTCTGTATCTTCAAGGGATTGATATACGATTTTTCCGCCGCAGACGGTCCATTTGCAGACGCCCCAAAGCATTTCGCCGGCATAGGGCGTGGCCCTGCCTTTGGAAAGGAACCTGTCGGGATCGACGGGCCGGGCCGCGTCCAGATCCCAGAGCGAAAAGCTGTTGTCCGCCTGGATCGAAAAGCGTTTGCGCGGCGCCTCGGTCAGCGCGCGGATCACGGTTGCGAGCGGCACAAGGCCGGGCTTTACCAGCTTTGTATAGAGCGCAGGGAACGCAGTTTCCAGCCCGACAATGCCGAACGCCGACCCTGCGAGTCCCTTTGCCTTTTCTTCTGCGCTGTGCGGCGCGTGGTCGGTGGCGATCATGTCGATCGTGCCGTCGAGCAGGCCTTCGATCAGCGCTTCGCGGTCTTCCTTCGCGCGCAGCGGCGGGTTCATCTTGAAGCGCCCGTCCTCCTTCAGATCGTCGTCGCAAAGGGTCAGATAGTGCGGCGCGGTCTCGCTCGTCACGTCGACGCCGTTTTGTTTGGCTTCGCGGATCAGCGCCACGCTCTCTTTGGTTGAAATGTGGCAGACGTGATAGGCGCAGCCGGTTTCCTTCGCCAGCCGCAGGTCGCGCTCGATCATGCGCCATTCGCTTTCGCTGCAGATGCCGCGGTGGCCGTGCGCCCTGGCGTAGGCGCCGTCGTGGATATAGCCGCCGCGCAGCAGGCTGTTGACCTCGCAATGCGCCGCAAACACCTTGCCGAGCGCCCGGGCGCGTTCCATCCCCTGCCGCATCAGGCTGTCGCTCTGCACGCCGCGCCCGTCGTCGGAAAACGCGACGACCTCCGCCGCCAGCTCGTCCAGGGCGGCCAGCGCTTCGCCTTTTTCGCCCACGGTCAGCGCGCCGTATGGGTGCACGTGCACGACCGCGTCGCGATCGATCAGATCGAGCTGCCGCCGCAGGTGCCGCGCACAATCGGGCACGGGATTCAGGTTCGGCATGGTACACACGTCGGTATAGCCGCCGGCGGCAGCAGCGAGCGAGCCGCTTCTGATCGTCTCCTTATAAGAAAAGCCCGGCTCGCGAAAATGCACGTGCACATCGCAAAAGCCGGGGAACAATGCGTAACGGCCGCCCGAAAGAGAAGCGAGCGCCGCTTCGGGCAGGCAGGAAAGGCGGTCGGCGGAGCAAAACGCAGGCTGCAGATCAATGTTGCGGATTTCGTTCGCCATGGTGTTCTTCCTTTCCGATTCAAACAAAGACAGCGCCCTGCCGTTCGGCAAGGCGCAATATGTCCGCAATACACCGGCGCACCGCCGGTTCCGGAGTCAATATGTTTCTTGCCGATCTCTCTGTATCGTCTTAAAGATTTGTTGCTCAAATTATAACATAAGCCTGTGGAAAAGTCAACGCGGCCGGCTGCAAAACATTTTGTGTTTTTCGCTGAAAAAATCAGCAATAATACACAATAACTTGCGACCCGGTCAGCCCAGAATCACCTTTCTGATCGCCGCAAGCAGCTCGTCGTATTCCTCAAACGCGGGAATGTCGGGGTAATCCTTCTTGATCTGCTCGGTGCTCTTGAACAAAAAGCCCGCCTTGCTGGCCTGAATCATGCCAAGATCGTTATAGCTGTCGCCTGAGGCGATGGTCTCAAAGCCGATGGACTGCAGCGCCTTCACCGTGGTATACTTCGATTTTTCCACGCGCATGTGGAAGCCGGTGATCTCGCCGTCCGGCGCCACCTCAAGCGTGTTGCAGAAGATGGTCGGCATGCCGAGCTTTTTCATCAGCGGCGCGGCAAACTGCGTAAAGGTGTCGCTGAGGATGATGACCTGGCTGAACGTGCGCAGCTCGTCCAGAAACGCCTTTGCGCCTTCCATCGGCTCAATCCGTTCGATTACCGCCTGAATCTCTTTGAGACCGAGGCCGTGCTGCTTCAAAAGATCGATGCGGTAACGCATCAGCTTGTCATAATCCGGTTCGTCGCGCGTCGTCTTTTTGAATTCCGGAATGCCCGTTTCTTCGGCAAACGCGATCCAGATTTCCGGCACGAGAACGCCTTCCATATCGAGACAGGTGATATACATTTCGTTCATGGTTGTTTCTCCCTTTCTTTTGAGCGGATCAATACTTATACTTGCCCTCGGCCACCTTGCGCAGGTGATCGCCGTAGGGTGATTTGCCGTAGCGTGCGGCAGACTGCACCAGCTGCTCCTTCGTGACCCAGCCGTTGCGATAGGCGATTTCCTCCGGCGCGGAAATCATGATGCTCTGGCGGCTTTCCACCATGCGCACGAAGTTGGACGCTTCGGAAAGGCTTTCCACCGTGCCGGTGTCGAGCCAGGCAAAGCCGCGGCCGAGCAGCTTGACCGAAAGCTTTTCCTCCTCCAGGTACATGACGTTGAGGTCGGTGATCTCCAGCTCTCCTCTGGCGGAGGGCTTCACGCGCTTCGCCTTTTCACAAACCGTATTGTCATAGAAATACAGACCGGTCACGCAGTAGTTGGACTTCGGCTGCTTCGGCTTCTCTTCGATGGAAACCACGCGCTCGTTTTCGTCGAATTCCACGATGCCGAACCGTTCCGGGTCCTCCACGTAATAGCCGAAGATGGTCGCCTTGCCGTTTGCGGCGTCGGCGGACGCCTGCCGCAGCAGCGCGGAAAAGCCGTTGCCGTAAAAGATGTTGTCGCCCAGCACCATGGCGCAGCAGTCGCCGCCGATGAAGGATTCGCCGATCAGAAACGCCTGCGCCAGACCGTCGGGCGACGGCTGCTCCGCATAGGACAGCGAAAGACCGAAGTCCCGCCCGTCGCCGAGCAGGCGGCGAAACGCGGGCAGATCGTGCGGCGTTGAGATAATCAGGATTTCCCGGATGCCCGCCAGCATCAGCGTGGACAGCGGATAATAGATCATCGGCTTGTCATACACCGGCAGAAGCTGCTTGGAGATGACCGAGGTGATCGGATAAAGCCTTGTGCCGGAACCGCCGGCCAGAATGATGCCTTTCATAAGTTGCCTCTCCTTATTGATTGTTGGATTCCGAAGCGGAAAGCACGTTGCGCGACAGGAACAAAAGCAGCAGCGCAAGCAGAAGATTCAGCGCGGCCATCGCCAGCACGCTGACAGACAGCGGGATAAACAAGATCTGGAACAGCACGACGGCAAACGCGGCGCCCGGCACGCAGGAAAGCGAGCAGAACAGGAAATAGAACATCAGCAGCAGCGCCTTGTTGCTGCCGGCGCCGAACCAGCGGTGCAGCAGAAGATCGACGCCGATGAACAGCCAGCCCGCCGACGTCCGCGCCAGAATGAACGCGGCAACCGTGAGCGGATCGCAGTGCAGCAGAAAATACAGCGGAATGAACGTGACGGCCGACTGCATCAGCAGCGCCGGAAGCTGCTCTCTGAGCATATACAGCAGCTTCCTGAACGGCGGCTCCGGAATCAGATAGACATAAGGCAGCAGCAGCTCCTTTGCCCAGCGACCGGTACCGATCGTCATAATCATCAGGTACATGCTCATCACGAGCGCGCCGACCGGCTGCTTGGTGAAGAACGCGAACGCGACCGTCACAACCGCCATGACGACGGACGTCAGATCGAGCAGCAGCACCTTGCCGCGGCGGTTCTCCACCCGATGCTTCTGCGCAATCACGGAAGCGCCGAAGCCTTTGCCGAGGCCCGTTTTGCCGACCTTGACGTTGCGCGGCGCCTGCTCCTGCGCCTTGCCCTCCTTGCGGGCGGTGATGGCGGAAAACGATACCTCCGTCGCCTTGAGCACGTCCTCATAGAAGTCCATATCCAGCACGGAGATGAGGATATAATACAGAATCAGACAGCCGGCAAAACACCCGAGTCCGATCGCGATATGCGAAGCATGCAGCTCCATCGCGCCGACCGTGCCCAGACGCACGAACCCCGCGACCGGGAAAAAGTGCAGCACCGGCGACGCGGCGGCGGCAAGCACCTTCGGCAGGAGCTCCCCTTCCGGCGCGCGCAGCACGAGAAACGCGAAATACAGCACGAACGCGCCGATGACGCCGTAGAAGACGCCCTTAGCGAGCCGCACACGGCTGTCGGAGCCGGACGTAAAGGAATAGAGCAGCATGGCGAGCATCTGGCCCAGAAACGCCGTCATGCCGTAGCCGACCAGAAGGATGACGAGGTCGGTCAGCGTGACGCCGTAGGCTCTGTGCACCCACGAATACTGATAGAGGATAAACAGGCCGAGCATCAGCGAGCGGCCCATCTGCGAAAACAGGCCGTAGCTGAGCAGCGTTTTTTCCTTGTTCGGCCCGGTGAACAGCAGATTGACGTCCGCCATGGAGAACATGGACGCGCCGTTGACAAAGCCGTTCTTTGCCGTCAGCACAAACACCAGCGCATACAGCGCGAAGATGATGGCGGAAAGCTCCGCGCGCGGGCGGACCGCGCCCGGGTCCACGTCCAGATTGCCCGTGAAGACAACGAACACGACCAGCGCCGCGCCGATGAGCAGCAGCACCAGCTCCGAGGGGCGGTGAAAGATTTCCCTGACGCGGTTCTTCAGCTTGTGCGTGACCAGATACAGCAGCGCGCTCATGCGTCCGCCCCGCCTTCCGTCAGCGCGAAGAACAGGTCTTCCAGCGACGCCTCCGTGGTGTCGGACGCGCTGCGTTCGGCAACGAAAGCGCCGTCCTTCATGATATACGCCTTATCCCAATAGGCCTCGACGGAATCGATCATGTGCGTGGAGATGAGCACGCTCGCGCCGCTTTGGCGCAGCTCCAGAAAGACCTCCTTGAGCTGCTTGATCGCGTGAGGATCCAGCCCGACCATCGGTTCGTCAAAGATGATGACCGACGGACGGTGAACCAGCGCGCAGCAAAGCGACAGCTTCTGCTGCATGCCTTTGGAAAGCTCCTTGCCGAGCTTGTTCTTTTTGTCGAGCAGCTCAAAGCGTTCCAGCAGCCGGTCCGCCGTGCCGTCGTCTTCCATTTTATAGGCGCGCAGCATGAACTCGAGATGCTCCCCCACGGTCAGCATATCGTAAATCGCGGGCATCTCGGGCACGTAGCCGAGGCGTTTTTTTGCGTCGAGCGTTTTGTTGACGAAGCCGTCGAGCAGGATTTCGCCCTCAAAGCGCAGCAGACCGGCGATGCACTTGATGATTGTGGATTTGCCGGCCCCGTTTGGGCCGAGCAGAACGGCGATTTCTCCGTCGCCGATCTGAAAGCTGACGTCGCGGTTGGCGGTCAGCTTGCCGTATTTTTTGGTGACGTGATTGACTTGCAGCATACTATCAGTTCCATTTCTCCAGTTGTTTGATGGCACGCGCAAACGGGCCCGCGGGCGCCGCGCTCTGTTCCTGCGTCAGATCGATGCCGACGGAAAGGTCGTTGAGCTTATAGGCGCGCGCCTGGCGCAGAGCCGCGCGGTCCACGGTGGCGGGCGCGACCGTGTCGCCGCCCAGCGTCACCGCGCCGAAGGTTTCGTTATAGGCATAGTCCACCACATAAAGCTTCAGCGTCTGCAGCTCTTCCGGAGCCATGCCCTTGCCAAGATCGGAAACGTTGACCGTATAGGTATAGACGCCGTTTTGCGGCTCCATGCCCTTGAACGACACGGCGCCGAGGCTGAAGTCGTTCGCGGTCAGCAGCTGGAAGCCCATGACGTAGTGGTTGTCTTTGATCGAGACCGTCAGCGTGCTGCCGCCGTCCTGCGGCGCGTAGCTGCAGGAAACGATCTGCGGCGCGTCGTTGTCCACAACGAACGGGAATTCGATCGTCTTGCGGCCGCTGTTGTAATTATGCGCCCGCGCGGAAACCTTGTAGACATAGTGCTGTCCGTTCACAAGGCCGCTCTTGCCGCCCCAGAGCACGCCGTGGTTGGCCTGGGAGGCGCTGACCGTCTTGCGGCAGTAATCCAGCAGCGTGGAGCCGCAATAGCGGAACACGCCGCCCGCCGTGAAGAGGTTGAAATCCATCCGCTTGGCGTTGCGCAGCAGACCGACGGATACCGTGACGTAGGGCTTTTTCATGCCGCGCGCATGGGTGGAATAGGCGCAGTATTTCGTGTCGATGTTGGTTTCTCGGCCGACTTCGAAGATGTTGACGCCGAGCGGCAGATAGGTGCTGCCGTCGGAAACGGCGAGGCCCCATTCCCCGTTGAGATAGGGCGGTTCTTCGTCATAGATCGAGTTGTCAAACAGCATATCCTTCTGCCAGTCGCCGTAAAAGCCCATGAACGGCAGCGAAAGGTCGGGCGCTTCGTTTTCCGCGTCTTTGAGCTCCACAAAGCCCTCGAGGAAGAAGCCGTTGCGGAAGATCGCGCTGTATTCGGTGAGAAACGTCGAATGGAGCTTCACCGTCATGCGGATCGTTTCGGTGCCGTTCGGCCCAACGGTGACCACGCGGTTTTCATCCAGGCCGGCAAGATCCGTCACCGTGTAATCGGTCGATTTCAGCAGCCGTGCGGTCATCTTGTTTTCATAGCGGTCGCCGAGCTTGCGGAAGCTGTCGGTCAGCACGCGCTCCGACACGCGGTAGCGCAGCGTGCGGGACGTGAGGTTGTGAATCTGAAACGCAAGGTTCAGCACGCCGTCGTTGACCTCGCCCAGCTCGATCTTGGGCCGGGAAACGCCGTCGGTCTGCGTCAGGTAAGCCGGCGTCGTCATGGCGGCGGGAATATTCAAAAAGCCTGCGCCCTGCCGGCGGGGAGAATAGATGACGCTTTCGTTTCTGGCGCGGAAGATCGTCGCCGTGCTCATCATGAGCGCGTTGATGAATTCAGACGCCTGCTTGCCGGCGCTGCCGGGCGCGGTCTCGGCCACAAACTGTTTCATCAGCGCGGCGGTGCCGGCGTAATACGGCGCAGCCATGGAGGTGCCGCTCATATAGCCGTAGCTGTTTTCGGGCACAGAGGAATAGATGTCGGAGCCGGGCGCCGTGATTTCCGGCTTCAGCCGCAGATCGGCCGTCGGTCCCCAGGCGGAAAAGGAGCTGAGCTGAATCGAGCCCATGCCGAACCGGCTGATGACGTCCGCGCCCGGAAGAGCGCTAAAGGTGATTGCGGAGGAAGCGACCGAAAGGAACGGCGCGTAGCTGCCGGGAGAACCGGCGGTGCCGTAGTCGAACAGGTCAATGTTCATCGGCGCGCCGCTGACGCGGTCGAAATTAGAAAGCGAAGCGCCGTTGCCCGCGGAGGTGACGACGTTGACGCCGGCGCGCTGCAGCCGTCTGACCACCGCGGCGGTGAAGGGATCGTCGGGAGCCTGGCCGCAATCCGAGCCGAGCGACATGTTGACCACGTCGGCCTTCAGCTTGACGCAGTCGTCCAGCGCCGCGAGGATCACGTATTCCTTGGCCACCGCATCCTTTTTGTCGTCAAAGACCTTCATCAGAAGCAGCTGCGCGTCCGGCGCGGCCCCGGTCTTTCTGGCGCAGTTGGCGCCGATGATGCCGGCCACGTGGGTGCCGTGGTCGGGATTCGGGTTGTGCACGCCCTTGTCCACCTTGGCATAGTCCCAGCGGTACGGGATTTTGGGCGAAATGTAGTGCGCGCTGAACTGCGGCACGATGGTATTCAGAAAACCGAACGCGGATTTCAGCGTGATATCCTTTTTGGAATAGGTCGGATTCTTCACGTCGCAGGCAAACGCCT